>LSCM01000172.1 GCA_001577185.1 Cloacimonetes bacterium TCS62
GGACTGCGTCCGGCACTTGACGGATTAAAAGGATTGGGATAGTTTCTAAGGTTATAACATTGCTTTTCTAATACAGTATCATCTAAAGAAAGGACATTAATTTGCACATTAACAGAATCTGAGGGTAGAGATTCACCAGTATCGTACACTGCAGAAACAAAATAACTATAATCACCATTGATCAAATTCATGTCCAAATATTGTTCATTTAAAACACTTTGCACAATAATACCATTACGATAAATATTATAGGCTAATAATTCTTCAATAGGTAAATTTGGTTCATCCCAATTTAGCTGAACATTGTTACCGCCCACTACTTCTGCAGTTAAATTCTGTGGTTCGGGTGGTATATCGGGATCTATTTGTAACTGGCATAATACTGAAGTCGTATCATTGGCATTAACAATGATATTTCCCATTTCAAATGGAATGTATCCCAAAGCGTTAACATTAATTGAGCGATTACCTTCCGGGATATTTGTGAGTAAAAATTCACCTTCATCATTTGAAATTGTATTACCAAATTGAGACATCACCTGGGCAAAGCTTATAGGCTCACCATTAGAACTATCTTCAACTATACCACCAATTGCTCCATATTCTACTTCTGTACCTGAAATTTTAAAAAGATCAATATTCCACCCGCTATATTGCCACGAACCATCTGTTGGACCAATCGAAAAACGCACTCTCAGATCGCTCTTAAGATCAGCAAAATCAGATATATCATATTCATCATTTGCCCAAGACGAATTTGTGATCTCTTCACTATTCGTCCAAATTTCTATCCAAGTAGTACCTCCATCTATGCTGACATCTATATATGCATGATCATAAGTGGGTTGTTCCACATTTAACCATTTTTGGAAAGAAAGTTGAACATCGATAAATGAACTACAATCTATCGGAGGAGTAATAGCATAATATTCTCTATCACCCAAGCTGGTTTCGTAATCTCCAGGATAACCACCGCTGCCAGTAAGGTCTACGCCTAATACCTTTTCTTCTTCGAAGGCAGTTTGAGGATCTGGTCCCCCATGTTCCCCACCTAAACCTTGTGGTAAATCTATTTCAAATTCGCCTGACAGTATCCAACCAGTTTCTGTTTCAAAGTTATCTTCCCAAATGGTTTCAGCATTCAATAAACCTAAAATGAATATCATTAAGATCAAAAATTTTTTCTTCATTTTGTAATCTCCATAAGAAAATTTATTTACAATAGTGACAAATGTCCCTATTTCAACAACAACATCTTCTTGGTTAATGGTTTTCTTCCTTTAGTTTGCAATCTATAAAAATAAACACCTGAAGCAACTTTTTTACCAAATTTATCCACTCCATTCCATTCTACTTGATGTACGCCACTTTTCTTATATTCATCCAAAAAGATCTTTACTTTCTGTCCTCTAATGTTAAAAACCGTTAATTCGACTTGGGAGTCATTTTCTATTGAAAACTCTATTGTCGTTGTGGGACTGCGTCCGGCCCCGGCAGCTGACGGGTTAAAAGGATTTGGGTAATTTTGCAATGAGTAGGAGCTGGATACTATCTCGTCAGATTGTTTTACCAATTCATCATTAGTAACAATTATAGAAAATTCCATCAGAGAATCAGTTGGCATAAATTCTACATTCTCATTTTCCGATAAATCTAAATAACTTCCTACAATCTGAAGGTAAACATTATGGTTTCCTGGAAGTTCAAACTCATCTTCGCTAAATACTAAAGGCTCTAAATCTGTTAACTGTAGTTTGGCATCCCAAGCATACGAGAAATCCGTTGCAGTATCTTTTGGTTTGGTAATAGATTGATGTAGTTCTTGTGGTAACATCGAACCGGCAATATTCATTGGCAGACTAAAGGTTAGAGAGTTAGCATAAGGTTTATCCAAAGGTTTTAGGTAATCATAGTTAGGATCGTACAGAGAATCTGCCAAGCTGGAAGTCCCCACAATAATTGAAGAACTGTCATAATTTTGCTGTTCAGCATTTATCACAACTTTCCATTCGTACTCAAATGCAGGAGAGTAAATGTTGTTGTAATAAGGTATAAATTTCACTGTTACATTATTTTCATAACAATATAAGTAATATGATCTAGCAGGTTGAAGATGATCAACTGGCATAAAACTGTTGTTATATTCAAAGATTATCGGTTCGATCAGACCATTCTGTACTGCTTCGTAATATTCAAAATCTGAATTATTTATAGAGAATTTCAGTTGAGTAAGATCATAATTTGCTTTATGGGGATTGGGAATATTATTCCAGCCATTATGCATTTCATATCCAATAGCAGTTTGCTGCATAACAGCATTATTCAATACAAAATAATTATCTTGATCAGCAAATAACCAATAGGGTTGCAGAAACTCAGGATCTTCAACTTCTTGGAATTCATTATTTAGAAACTGATGAAAAACTGTTCCAATTCCATATATATCATCCGAACTATAAAGATCTGTATCAAAATTCTTTGTTATCAAATTCCAACCTTGATAAGTTTGAACAATATTCTGAGGGGAAATTATACCAAACTTGAATGTTGAAAAATAACTTAAAGTATCACCTTCATCCATAACCAGATCAATTTTTAAGCCAAGATCTTCAAATAACAATTGTGGGACTAACCAATCGACTTCATTAGTAGAAGGTGGCTGCTCAAGTTCTATTGGGATTGTGATCTCTTCATTTTCAGCATAAATGTTAATATGATCGATCGTAGATTGTAAATCTAAAGACCATTCAAAATGTGCAGTTTCATTAGGATATAATAATTGATTAGCAAAATCTGAAAATGTTAGATTAGGTGTAAGATTCCCAAAATAAAGATCAAAGTAATAGAAGCCAGTAGTCGCTGGTGTAAATAGATATTCATCTGTTGCTAAATTCGTTAAATTCCCATTTAGGGAAAGATAGATCCTTTCTGTATTACGATCTAGATTAGGAATATTTATAATGACTGGTTGACCGGTTTGATTTGTTCTAAAACGGAAAGTCCAATTCTTCAATTGCTGGTCTGTATCATACTTACTATGTAATTCCTGCTCAAATTCAGTCGGCACATTATCCCAATACTCTTCATAGAACTGACAGAAAAAATAATTGCCTGTTGTAGAATCGACTGTTGAAAAATCGTAATGAACATCATAGTAATCGGAAGCGCCATAATTAAAACCAAAATAGCAGACATCGGATTCCGGACCGTCCTCTTGAGTAACTTTTAGTTGATATATTGTTTCCGGACTTGCTATCTTTTCTATATCATAAAAATATTCCTCATCACTATCTTCCATACTTATTTTATAGGTATAAAGAACACCATATTCTACATCATCGTCGTAAAATGTATAGAGAATATTAGCTCCCTCCATCCCTATGAGAGATCCATTTGTTACCCAACTATCCAATAATATATAATCTGAATCTTGTGTCTTGCGGTAAATATTAAATCCAGAAAATGCTGTATTACTCGAAGATTCCCAATA
>LSCM01000173.1 GCA_001577185.1 Cloacimonetes bacterium TCS62
GGGCCTTTGATCCTAATTGAAACTTTCTGAGGAATAATAGAAAGATCTTCTGTTTCTGGGAACTTTATTGGAACTAGAGAAAATACTCTTTCAATCGTTTTCGATTGTGTAACCTCTAAGGTTACTTCATTTTTTGCCAAAATGATTTGGGGATCTGGGGAGAGTAATTTCACAACCAACTTTCCCTCCTCTACGTCTTTACTGGAAATTTTTTCAGTCGATATATTCTCGATATCCTTCAATTTCTTGTATGGTCCTTTGAGTTTAATACGCTGATGCAAATTTTTTATACGATTTTTAATAAAGAATTCTTTATCCTTCGTAGTTTCAAATTGAACTATAATATATTTCCTTGTCTCGATTATCTTATCCAAGCTTACAGATAAATTTGTATTAGTTGTTATATTTTTAGAAATAAGATTAATATTTTTTGGTAGATGTAATTTTCTTTTTGTTACCATGAAATTATTATTACCATAAGTAAAATCAGAAGCATCAACCTCAAAATAGATATCCGAGAATTTTAATTTGAGAATATCAAATCCAAGAGCCTGATAATTCAATCCTACAATAGGCAACTCACTATCTCCAATAGTTAATTGCTCAGGAATATTCTTTAATTGTATCGGTACATTTATCTCTTGTTTATGTGTTTTTAACAATATTTGTTGAATCCATAGAATGATAGCTATTAATAATACAATTAGTTTAATTAGTAAATTCTTTTTCATTGTCAGATACTTTATTTTCTATGAACAATACGTGATAATTTTCCACCCATTTCAGCGACTTTCTCATTTTCATCATGTTTCCAATCATCTATCGTTTGTTGTGTTAATCTTACTAATTCCTGAGAGCGATTTCGACGATTTCTTTGCACAACAATATTAGCTAATTTTTTCATTGAAACCCATATTGTTTTGATGCTTTTATCATCAGCCTTTAAAAGCCATTCCCTCACATAAGGAAAAACAACTATTGGATTTACTCTCACAACCTGAGTGAGAATATGCGTTATTTTTTTCTGCACTTCTATCGATTCATCATCGATAGTTTTAGAAATAAAATCTAAAATATAGTTCGTATCTTGAGAAGCAATATTTTCCATACCATGAAATGATAGAGCTCTCTTTTTTTCACTATCAGACTCTACCCAGAGTAACATTTTTTCTTTCATTAAATGCGGAAATTTTTTCCACATATCATTAATTATAGTTTCAGCTTCCCAGGGAACAGTATCATAAGTCTTTTCTAAAATTTCGAATATTTTTTTGGGCTGTTCATCATAAATAAGATAGAGATAAAAAAGAGCTGTTGCCCGTACACCATACATTTTGTGATCGAGCATATTGTTGGCAATTTTTTCCATCTCCTCTCTATTATCGCATTTAACTAAATTGTTCCCCAAATACTCACGCACAAAATAATTAGGCGTTTTCGATCTTTTTATTAGTTTCTTTTCTGCTTTTTTCGTTTGTTTTTTGTCAATAAGCTTACAAACTTCTGAAATAAACTTGTTAAGCTTCTTTATATCGTCACCATTTAACCTGCCAATTTCGTTCAAAATATTACTCCTTAATTGTCTTTTAAAATTTTGATATCTATTTCAATGAATTTAAAACATAAGTGATCAATTAATAATTTTTTCTTTCCGATGTCTGTGGATTAAATTATAGATAACTCCAATTTGGTCAATGAAATAATTATTTTTCTTATTGTAATTACATGATTCACTGAGATCAAATTTAATAAAATACTTATATTATTCTAAACATAAAAATATTTTTTGGGACTAAAGCAAAATAAATAACTCTTAGTTTTTTCCTAATTTCATCATTTGTTTTTTAATATTTTCACTTATTTTACTACTATCATCGCGTTTCCAACGATTATCTATTTGGGTAGAAACGGGAGAATTTTCCTTAATATATTCAGCAATAGCATCACGCAGATCTTTTTCATAGCGAGTAATTTTCTCTTCTTTGATCTTAGTTAGCATAACCAATCCTGCATTACCCTGCAACAGAAAATCGCTAGTGGTCACATTATAAATTTTATCAGCCTTCAATGGTTCACCAGCTATGATCAATTTGGAGACACGATTATAATCTTTTCTGCTCCTGTTGATAACAACCTCCACTCCAGCTACTCTTAAGCCATGATGTGACCCAGAAACACGCATTTCAATAATATTCTTCAAAAATTTTCCATCTACTTCAAACATAACAATTTGATTATCAAAGGGCATAACCTCAAATACATCTCGATATGTTATTGGACCTCTGGCAATATCGTCTCTTATCCCACCCAGATTCATAAAAGAAAAGTCAGCTTTTGTGTAATCCAACATCGCTTCACAAACCAGGTTGCCAATAATATTTTGCGGACCTGAACCACCTCGAGAAAGGTGGATCGCAGCTTCACCGATCACTTCGTCCATACCGGCTTCAGCTATCTTCTGCATCACCAAAATTGTATCTGCAATTTCTTCATCAGGAATAAACTCATCTTCGAATAATGTAACCAGCACACCTTCCCTGATCGCCGGTGCTTCATAGCCACTTATAGTTTTTGTTTCTTTATCTATCTTAAGCGTAACATGACCTACATTACTTCCCATTGCATAACCTTGAAAAACCATTGTATGCGTAACAGGATCTTCCCAGGGCTCTGCGAATCCTTTATGCATATGACCGCCAAAAAAAACATCGATTCCATCTACCTCGTGCGCAATTTCCTGGGCATCATAACCCCATTTGCGACTGGTATCACCGCCATAACCACCTACATTTTCTTCTTTATCTCCATCATCAGTGTTGTACCTTCTATCATAAGCCGGCTGCGGATTATAGGGCAATCCCATATGTCCAACTACAATAACGATATCAACTTTATCTTTGATCTTATCTACATATTTCTGACAGGCTTCTTTGGCAGGTAAAACATCTATGTTTTTTATATTCTCAGGGAAACTCATCAATTCCGTATCGGTGGTTGTGAGCCCGATAATTCCAAACTTAACCCCCATTTTTTCGACAATCAAATATGGAGTCACATAATCGACTAATTCTCCGGTTTCTCTGTTCACGATATTGCAGGAAAGCACTGGAAACTCAGCCAGCTTATAAGTTTCGATCAAATCCTCTTCCGGAATATCATATTCATGATTTCCTACAACTGTAAGATCGTAACCGATCATATTAAAATATTTGATAACTGCTTTACCTTTGCTCATAGAGCCAACGGGATGACCCTGGAAGAAATCACCGGCATCGACCAAAAAATTATCTCTTGTTTTCTGATCAGTTAGTTTCCTGATTTTCTTAATGTACGTAGCCGCACTTCCGCCGCCACCCAGCATTGGAGGAAAATCTGGATTCATAAATGTTGCCGGATAGCTATCGATACCACCATGTATATCATTTGTAAATAAAACATCCAATAATAGATCCTCAGCATAAACAGAGGTTAAGAAAATAAG
>LSCM01000174.1 GCA_001577185.1 Cloacimonetes bacterium TCS62
ATCGTAATTTCTGATCACCATACCACTTTGCTTGATAAATCCATTTTTCTCATAAAATGATTCCAAATTTTTATCACAAATGACATCGAGCATATAAAAATTTTCTAATTTGTGGGTGAGTAGATGAACTAGTTTTGTAGCAACACCTCTATTTTGATAAGCAGGGAGTACTTCTAAGAGAGGAATATAAGCTGATAATATACCATCACTTATTGCATTAATGAATCCAATAATATCTTTTGTAGAAGAATCAATAGCTAGAAAATAACAATAACTGTTTTGTAGAATTTTATAGTGCTTTTGTTGTGATGGAGGATTTGGCCAACCTACAAAAAAACCTTCGAGATCTTCCGGTGAGTATTTCTGCAAAGAGTCAGTATATTTTATCACTTTAATCTTTCCAATTTGTACTGCCGTACCCCAAGACCGATTTTTTGGGCATGATCAAGTTGAATATTGGGATCTAATTTTGGATATGATTTTTTCCCAAGATCGATCCCATTTGCTTCTTCTGTAAGATCTAAAGTTGCTTGGTCAATTGCTACAGGATCATTTGAAGCTAGAATGCCAACATCGGGTATAGTAGGTTTTTGTTTCTTATCCATACAATCACATTCTTTGGTCATATTAGTTAACACATTAATGAATATGCATTTATCACGTTTATTCTTGATAGCACCTAGGGCATATTCAGCAATATTTTTTTGAAGTTCAACCGATCCAACTCCCCAGTTAAATTTTACAGCTGAATATTTACATACAGCTAAACATTCACCACATCCGATACATTTATCTTCCAAAATGAACATTTTATTATCTTTTTCAATTATTGCATCAGCAGGGCACCATTTCTTACACATACCACAATTAATACAGTTCCTAGATATTATCTTAGGTTTGATCGAAGAATGTTGAACTAGCTTACCTTTTTTACTGGAAAGTCCCATTCCTAAATTCTTTAAACAAGCTCCAAAACCAGCTACAATATGTCCGGTTGGATGCGAAAGTACAACAAAACCATCAGATAGTACAGCGTCTCGAGCAATTTTTACACTTTTATTTAAGATTCCATCAATTTTAACTTCAATTTCCAGATCACCCAAGAGCCCATCAGCCATAATTATTGGTGCTTTTATATTCTGTGGAGTAAAACCATGCCTGTAAGCAAGTTTAAGGTGCTTTATTGCATTATCCCGAGCTCCAGCATATAAAGTAGAAGTCTCAGTTAGAAACGGATTTACATTTAATTCTATCAACTTATCTACAATTTTATTAATAATTTTGGGAGCAATATGAGTATCATTTTTTTCTTCTCCAAAATGGGTCTTTATTGCGATCATATCTTTTTTTGAAAAACTAGTATCAATTCTATTGAAGATATTGTCAATTGCAACTACAGTTTTATCTATTGTACTTTTATTTGATAATGGCTCAAAATAAACTACCGCATTATTCATAAATCCTCCAGATTTTTAAGATCTTGATCAAATTTACTTAAATAAATTTATTATGCTTTCTTGCAAGTCAAGGATAATTAAAATCTTCTGTTTGTTTTGTTTGAGTTTTGATATTTATTGTAAAAGATATTCTTTACAAATATGTATAATACAAAAAAATTACAAAAATAATTATTTATAAAGGAGTGATTATGGGTAATATTGAACATAAATTTCCAGAAAAACCACGTAATACAGCTCTTGTTAATGCTGAAGAATGGTATCAACAGATGCTTGTAAAGAAGCTTGGAAAGCCATATAAGCCAATAAAGAGGAATAATTTTGGTGAATATAATATGGCTGTGAACTATCTTACATCTGTTATGGAGGAATCAAAAGCAGTTAATAAAGTTGCTGTCTACAATATCGATCATATGGCTCAAATACAATTTATCGGAAAAGATGTTTGTAATTTACTTGATAGAGTTTTTCCAACAAATGTATCTTCAATGAAAATAGGACAATGCAAATATACTTTGTTATTAACTGAGGAAGCTACGGTCATTGATGATATGATAATTATGCGTGTAGGTGAGAAAAACTTTATAATTGTTATTAACGCTGGTCATGATATTACTGATCCTGCCAAGGACATGGTTTCTGATGCTGATTTTATTAAAAGATATTTGAAACAAGGTGAAGATGTAAAGATCAAGGATATTTCTGATCAACTAGTAAAGATAGATATTCAAGGACCATTATCTTATAAGTTAGTTACTCAATTATATGGCGATCATGTTGTTAAAAATCGTAGAAAACCAGCAAAGAATATGAGATTTTTTACATTTAACGAATTTGATTATGAAAACCATCATTATATATTAAGTAGGACAGGCTATACTAATCGTTGGGGATGGGAGATGTATGTACCCTTAGAAGTAGCTGAACAGCAGTTTAAGAGAATTGCAGAAAAAGCTCTAGAACTCGGCGGATTGGTAGTAGGTTTAGGTGGACGTGATGAAAACAGAATTTCAGCTGGAGAAGTTGGGTTACCTTTAAATGGTAGTGAATATGATCTTGATCACATACCTGTAAATATTCCACTCTTTAATGCAGCGATCGATATGGATAAAGAAAATTTTGTTGGGAAAAGTGCATTAAAGAAAGAAATAAACTCAGGAACTGATAAAAAAATGGTACTTTTCATTTCTGAAGGTATTGTCGTTGGTAGAGGAATTTATAAAGATGGTAAGAGAATAGGATCAGTTACGTCCAGTATTACTTCTCCAAATGTACCACAAGAAAAGAGGGAATATATTAATTCTAATCGGAAAAATTTGAAAGGTCCAGATGGTAGAGCTGCAATAGGTTTAGGCTGGTTATATCATAATCCTTTTGAAGTGGATGATAAAGGTAAGGATATCCTTATGAAGAATGATAAACCGATCCGTATTAATGTGGAATTCTATCGTGAGGATGTTGATGGCAAAATAAAAGGTAAACCTACACTCGGTTTTATTAGCAGTGATGGTGTTAATCCAGTCACTGCACCAAAACCTTTAAGAAAGATCCAAGATTTGTAATAAAAAATATTAAATTTCTTTTGACACAAAAACCCCAATTTCTAAAAGTGCCAACGTGCAATAAAGAGAATTTTACGGGGGCGTAGTTCAGTTGGTTAGAACGCCTGCCTGTCACGCAGGAGGTCGCGAGTTCGAGTCCCGTCGCTCCCGCCATATAAAAGAGCCGATTCGAAAGAGTCGGTTTTTTATTTTATCATACATGGAGGTCATTTGTACTTTACTTATATTATGTATTCACAATCTAAAGATAGATATTATGTAGGATACACTAAAAATTTACAACTGCGATTAGAACGACATAATGCAGGCTGGAGTAGATCAACTAAATCAGGAATTCCTTGGAAGATAGTATATAGTGAGAAATTTGAAACTAAATCGGAAGCGATTGAAAGAGAGAATGCAATCAAGAAAATGAAAAGTAGAAATTATATAGAGAAACTTATTGCAGGAGGTCGTCCCGATTGATCGGG
>LSCM01000175.1 GCA_001577185.1 Cloacimonetes bacterium TCS62
AGAAATATCCCCTTCTTTATTCCAGCCTTCAGCCATTAATCCTGTTGCAATTACTGCAATACTAATAACTATTAATACTTTTTTCATTCTACGTCCTTCCTAATGTTTTTGTTACTTTTTTATCATATGAACATCCATTTGTGGAAATGGTATGCTGATACCAGCTTTATCAAATTTTTCTTTTACTTGCTCGTGCAGATCAAAATATACATTCCAATAATCTTTCGTTTTAACCCAAACTTTCATAGTCATGTTAACAGAGCTATCTCCTAATTCGCCAAGCCGGATTATTGAAGGTTGATCATTCAATATCAACTCATGTTCATCTGCAATCTCATTCATTATCTTCTTAGCTTTTTTAAAATCATCTTTGTAACCAATACCGAACTTGAGATCCACTCTTCTGAGCTTATTAGCAGTATAATTAGTAATGGTCCCATCCATTATTTTGGAATTCGGAACGATATATTTTTTGTTATCAAATGAAGTAAGCTCGGTTGTAAAAATATTGATACTTTTGATCATTCCACTTATTCCAGCTGCCTCAACGTAATCATCTACTTTAAATGGACGTAAAATAATTATTAAAACACCAGCTGCAAAATTTGATAATGAACCCTGCAAAGCTAAACCAATGGCCAAGCCAGCAGCTCCAATTACTGCCATGAAAGAAGTAGTTTCCACACCTAACTGAGCCAAGGCTGCTAAAATAACAAAGATCCAAAGTGCAGTATACGTGATTGAGATTGTAAATGATACAATAGCAGGATCTACATCCTTTTTTTCCAATAACTTAATTAAGAATTTTCTGATCGCTTTTACAATAAATCGACCAAAAATCAATGTTGCTAATGCACCTATTAACTTTAAGCCAAAAGCAGAGAACCACTCTATAAGTTTTGGTAATAATTCTTCCATCTTTCCTCCTACTAACATAGTGAGTTAAATTATAATATTCTTTATTCTTTTTGCAAGTTTTTTACCTGATATATTATTCGTTTACACAACTTTAATAGTTTAGGGAATTATTAGCAGTTTGAAACTACTCATTTTTAATATTTTGAATAGAACTTTAAATTGTAATTTGCAGGAAAAATAAAAATTGATGATCATACACAATTAATATTCCAAAATACTAATTTTAAAATACCTTAAAATAAGTTTATACTAAAATGATGTTAATTAAAATAACAAATTATAAATATTATAACTTACAAAAGCTAGAAATAGTATTGCAAAAAGTATAAAAAAGACAAAAATGATCGGATTGGTATTTTTAGCTGATGTTTTATTCGTATTTTTCATATAAAAAATGAATTGCTGTGCTGTTTACCTGTTTATTATTGCCTGGAAGGGGGGGGGCATTAACAGATATAAACTGGGACACAACAACTCATTTTTATATCTCACTTATATTCTTCAAGCTGAAATTGAATTTCATTTCGCAATTTATTTAGTTTATCATTTATTTCAACAAAATTTTGCTCTGTAAATTCTCTAAAGATATTTTGTATTTTCCCATCTTTCAGAAAAAGAACAAATCCTACCAAGTTTTCCTCATTAAATTGCTCTAAACGAACAACAGGACCTACTTTTTTAATAGTTCCTATCTGAATATTTTCATCTTTTTTTAAACTCAAAATATCTTTCATATTAAGTATAATACATTTTCTGTGCCAAACTAGTCTGTAAGTAAATAATTTACCGGATTTGTTTTTGTAATCTCTTATATTCGTAAGGTTTAACAGAAAAAAAGAAAAATAATTAATAGAATATTTTGAAATTCAAAACAAGTGATAAGATGTCAGCTGCCTTATTTTGCTGCACTATCTTGAGGATTGCCTTAAAATGCGTAACTGTTCTTGGGTTACATCTTAGAAGTAATTATGAAAATAGATTATTGCGTTATTTGATAGGATTTGATTTTTCTGCGTAATGTATCACGAGAAAAACCCAATTTTTTTGCTGCTTTAGTCTTATTTCCTTGAGTGACTTTGAGAGCTTTTTTAATTAACATTTTTTCATGATCTTTAATGTTAAGATTTCCAGTATCAGCTAATTCAGTTGATCTCACTTCATTTTTTTTATCGATTGGATAGATGGAAAAATCTTTTATCGATAACTTATCGGTAGGATCATGTATCAGAGCGCTTTCAACTAAATTCTTTAACTCGCGCACATTACCAGGGAAATCATAATTTTCCAAATAGCTGCTTATACCAGGAGAAATTTCAGGTACTTTACGTTTAAGCTCGACAGAGAAGGTGTTTACGAAATATTCCAGCAAAGGTTTGATATCTTTTTTTCGCTCTCTTAAAGGTGGAATATGTATATGTATCGTATTCAAACGATGCAAAAGATCAAGTCTGAACTTGTTTTTTTTAACTAATTTTTGGGGATTTTTATTGGTGGATGATATCACTCTGAAATCGAGCTTTTTTTCCTTCTGAGAGCCAATTCTCTTAACTGTTTTACTCTCGATCACTCGTAAGATCTTGGCTTGTAAGTGAAATGGCATATCGCCGATTTCATCTAGAAAAACGCTACCTTTATCAGCCATTTCAAAAAATCCAATATTATCATCCACAGCTCCAGTAAAAGAGCCTTTTTCATGACCAAAAAATTCACTTTCTAATAAAGTTTCGGGAATTGCACTACTATTTATTGCGCAAAAATAGTTCTTCTTACGAGAAGATGCATAGTGGATTATGCGAGCTATAATCTCCTTACCAGTTCCACTTTCACCAGTTATCAAAACATTTGATACAGAATTCTCAGCTGCTTTCATTGCTCTATGTAGTATCTTTTTAATTGCTTTTGATTCTCCTACAAGATTTAACTCAATATTATTTTTTAATTCGTTGGAGATAAGAGAATATTTCTTTTGTAAATCATCAAACTCTTGATTTTTCTTTTGCAGTCTATTTTTAACTTTTTTTACTTGTTTCTCTGCTTGAACTCTATCAAAAGCCATATCTACAGTAATTTTCATTTGAATTGCACGAACCGGTTTTACCAAATATCCAATTGGATCTGTCTTGCTAGCTCGTTTCACAGTTTTTTCGTCTGTATGTGAAGTAAGGTATATGATTGGTATTTTGAATCTCTCTTTAATCTCATTGGCGGTCTCAATTCCATCCTTCTCACCCAACAAGATAATATCCATGATAACCATATCGGGTGGATTCTCTTGAATTTTTTTAAGAGCTACTTCTCCGCTCATGGCAATGCCACTAACTTTATATCCAACTTTAGTAAGTTTCTTTTTTATATCAAGAGAGACAAAAGAGGAATCTTCAACTATAAATATTTCTGGTCTTATCATATCGCTACTTAAATCTACTTAGTTCTGTAAAATTCTATTCGGCGATTTTTCTTTCCACCGTAAGCTCCAATATCATTTCTAGTTCCATCGGAATCATTGTATTTTTCATCAGGATTCCCAGCATCTTTGCAAG
>LSCM01000176.1 GCA_001577185.1 Cloacimonetes bacterium TCS62
GTCCGAATGAAAAACCAGATGATCCTCAAAAAAATCCAGAAATAATAATTGGTACTAGTAATATGAACATAAAAAAATGGGAAAATATTCTAAAAACTCTTGAGAGATCATTTAAAGACCTTGATTATTTTGATCGTAAGCTCAATGTTCGTAGAAACGTAAAATATCCAGGTGGAAATTTTGCTCGTTGGATACATAGAAATTTTCCAGAGTCAGTTTGTGTTTTTTCAATTGAATTTAAGAAGATATTTATGAATGAGTGGACAGGGGAATTGTATAGTTCTTCTTTCCAGCAGCTTTATTCTATTTTAGAACAAACCAAAAAGAAAGTTCTAAGCGAATTATGGATTTTATAATATAAAAATTTTAGTTCTAAAAAAGATAATTTATGAAAAGAATATATTTTGTAATAGCCTTATGTTTAGCAGTATCTAATCTAGATTCAGAGATGCTAGATAAATTTACGATTACAGTAATAGATTCAGCTCTCGATGTTTTACATTTAAAACAGGATGAATTGGGTTTTGAAAAAGCTCTCGTAAAAGATGATACATTTAAATTGAACATAGTTGATAAAATATTGCACGATCCTCTTTATTTAGCTGATTACAATGAACAAAATGAAAAAGTACTAACAAACCAGAATACCGATCCTTCAAAATTAATGGAGTTTTCAGCAGTTCAGCTGGATCTAGAGCTCTCAAAACAAATAAATATTGATCAAAAATTTAATATAAATAAACCATTCGAAAATTTCATATCTTCTTTAGATGAATGTGAACCATTAAGGAAACAATTCTATGCAAAATTGGATTCTTTAGAATTGCATGATCTTATTATGAGTATACCAACACTTTGGTCTGATGAAAAAGATTCCTTAAACACCGATTTAAAGTATTCACTCCAAAATGAGTTTAATGCCTATATAGATACAAGTAGGACTGTAAATGAAGATAGAATTCTGGATATAATAAAAAAATTAGATAGAGCAGCATTCTATGACGCTGGAGTGAGTTATTATAAATCTCTTTGGAAATTGTTTGGGTTTTTTAAAAAATTTAAAACAAAACTTCCCGAAAATAAGATATCAATTAATGGTGTGAAAGGTGATATTTTATATCATGAGAAAACTCAATTTGGTGAGATGATAATAGGTGGATATTCCAATAATGAATATAATAGAGATTTTGCTGTTATTGTTGATTTAGGTGGAAATGATATCTATCGTAATAGAGCTGGTGGTGCAATCGGAGAGTTATCAAATGCTTATTCTGCAGTTATTGATCTTGATGGATATGATTATTATTTAAACGAGAGCAAATTAATAACTCAAGGAGCTGGGTTTTTGGGGTTTGGAGCACTGATCGATGAAAAAGGAAATGATGTCTATCGAGGAAATAATTATTCACAAGGAGTTGGGATATTTGGTCTGGGATTACTCTATGATAAGCAGGGAAAAGATATTTATAGAAGTGGGTTCTTCAGTCAAGCTGCTGCTCATGTTGGTTCTGGATTTTTAATTGATAAAGGTGAAGAAGATGATCAGTTTTTCTCCACAATTTGGGCACAAGGGATCGGAGCAGTTTTTGGTTATGGAGCATTATATAATGAGGGAGGAGATGATTCTTATAGAACTGGTGGGGCTGTTTACCACAGTCCTCTACTCCCAAATGATTACCAGTCCTTCAGTCAGGGTTTTGGAATAGGTTGGCGTCCCCGAGCTGGTGGTGGTATTGGAATTTTGTATGATAGAAGTGGTAATGATTTCTATAATGGAGAAGTCTTTTGTCAAGGTACTTCATATTGGTATTCTTTGGGTATGCTCATGGATAATGATGGCAATGACTGCTATAATGCTGTACAATATGCACAAGGTGCTGGTGTACACCTTTCCATTGGGAGTTTGTGGGATAAAAAGGGTGATGATAAATATCATTCTAGAAATGGGGTTGTTGGCGGAACAGCTCATGATTTTTCTGTAGGAATGTTAGTTGAAGAAAATGGTAACGATCACTACATGGTTTCAGGTGGTTATGGCACTTCACTCACAAATTCCTTTGCACTTTTTATCGATAAATCAGGAAATGATATGTACGCAACCTGGGAACCATATAGTTTGGGAGCAGTTCGGGATGCTAGAGGTTATTCTGGTTGTGGTATTTTTCTGGATCTGGAAGGAAGTGACTACTATTTCAGTAATACTTTTGCAGATAATGCGAAAATTTGGATGAATGAAGATTGGGCTATAGGAATCGATCTTGATCGAGATATTTCAAAAGAATCTGTAGAGAATAAAATCAAAGAGATAAATCTTACGAAAAAGGATTCATTACGATCTTTGGAAAAGCTCTATATAGATGCAAGTTTGTGGGAAGTTGGTTCAAATAGGGAAAAAGTAGCACGTGCGAAGAAAGCATTTATATCACGCGGTATGGATGCAGTCGAGTATGTTTGCTCAGAGAAACTATCGACAAGAAGCGGCTTAGAAATGAGATTGATAAGAAAATTAGCTGAAACTTACCCAGATTCAATTTCACGAAAATTGATTCAAAACCTGAATTCTGAGAAAATAGAAATAAGAAAAAACTGCATAAGTCTATTGGGAACTACAAAAGAAAAAATAGCTGTAAAGCCGTTGTTGAAAATGCTAGACTATTCTGTAAACGAGGAAATATTTGGACATATTATCACCTCTTTAGGGAAAATCGGAGATTCTACTGCAGTTCAAAAAATTATTGGATTTGCCAAAGATAATGCCGAATTTGTTCGCTTGAATAGTATCATCGCATTAAAGAGGATCAAAGATGATAAAGCACTACCCACCTTGGTTGAATCTCTGGAAGATTCCCTTTTCACTATACGTTCTGCTTCTGTAAGATCTTTCAGTTACTTTTCGAATGATCTAGCAAGTAAATTACTAATAGATTATGTAAATAACAATAATTCTTCATATCCGGAATTAGGTGTTTTAGCTCTTTCTCATATCTATTCTAATTTGGATGATTCACTAAATATAAATGATGAAAATTTGAAAAAAAGTATTATAAGATCTTTGAGAAATTTCTATATATCAAAGAATTTTCGGGTAAGAAAAGCTGTAGTAAATGCTTTATGGAAAACTAAAGAAAAAAAACAACAAAAATGGATTGTCAAAAAAATGAAACAAGAAAACAATAAAATAGTAAGAGCAATGTTCGAACAAATAAAGAATTAAATTTAGGAAGGTTATGATCATGAAAAAAATTATTTTATTTATTAGTATTATTTTTACGTTGAATTTATTTGCTTTTGAACCACATTTTATGTCCGATCCTGCTATATCACCTGATGGAGAGGAAATATGTTTTGTTTATAAATCTGATTTATGGGTTGTGTCATATTCTGGTGGAGAAGCTAAGAGAATAACTGATTCAGAAGGATCTAATTGGAATC
>LSCM01000177.1 GCA_001577185.1 Cloacimonetes bacterium TCS62
TTCGACTAATTTGCCTTTTTTTTCATAATAATCAACTCTTTCTTTTAATTCTTCTCTAATTGATTCAAAAGCTCTTTCCAAAGATTCTTTTGTTGTGATAAAATGATTTGCTGGGTAAACCGGGTATTCTTCTACTTCCTCTAAAATTTTGTTATCCAAAGGATTTATACGAGTTATTCTTTCTATCTCGTCGCCAAAAAATTCCACCCGTATGGAATTTTCCAAATAGGCGGGATAAATATCTACAATATCACCATTTACTCGAAATGTACCTCGTTCAAATTCTATGTCATTTCTGCCATAATGAATGTCAATTAGTTGTTTTAAAAGATCATCACGATCTATTTCAGTACCTTTTTTGATATCAATTAAACTATCACGATATTCTTGAGGCGTTCCTAAACCATATATACAAGAAACACTTGCTACAATTACAACATCTCTTCTTTCCATCAAACTCATAGTTGCGTGAAGGCGGAGTTTTTCGATCTGTGAATTAATATCAGAGTCTTTTTCAATGTAAAGATCATGTCCTGGAATATAAGCTTCAGGCTGATAATAATCATAATAACTTATAAAATATTCAACTGCGTTATTGGGAAACAATTGTTTTAGTTCTCCATAAAGTTGAGCTGCTAATGTTTTGTTGTGAGATAGTACCAAGGTCGGTTTATTTACTTCTTGAATCACATTCGCCATGGTGAATGTTTTACCTGAACCGGTTATACCTAGTAATGTTTGATGTTTATCATTTGAATCGATACCTTCAACAAGTTCTTTGATCGCTTCCGGCTGATCCCCGGTTGGCTTATAGTTTGATACAATTTTGAATTTATCCATACTGACCTTTTTTAAATTTAGACATACAATTTCTAAAAATTCATAAAATAATAATTTTACAATCGTAGAAAATAACGCAATATATTTTTTTAGAGAAATTTCATTTTCAGTTTTTATTTGACTTTAATTATATCAATATAAATTTACCAAAATCAAGATTAAATATTTTAGGAGATATTATGAGAAAAAAAGATAAAGGTAATTTTTTCACAACTATATTCGAAGGTAAATACAAGCATGTAATTTTTATATTATTGCTATTCCTGATACTATCGATCAGTTTTTTTAAGATATCATTTAAAAATTATGTTCCTCAAGCAAGTGATACAATGCAGTGGCGATCTTCTGCAGAATGTATGATCGAGTATAACAAAACTCATAAAGAACAAGCACAGTGGAATAGTAATGTCTTCTCCGGTATGCCGGGTTACTTGATCTCTTTTGGAACTAAATACCCTTTCATAAATACCATAAAAAGGGTTACAAACAAAATAATGAACTGGAGAATATTTCTATTGTTCATGGCTGCTTTAGGTGTTTATCTCTTTATGATCTTTCTTGGATTTGAACCAATAATTGCCTTTATAAGTGCAATCGGTTTTGCACTTTCGTGTCATTTTTTAGGACTATTAGAGATAGGCCATAATTCAAAATTTAAAACTCTCATTTATATCCCATGGATCTTTTTTTCGATACATTATTTAAAAGAGAGAAAAAGTATTTTAGCAATGGGATTAGCAGCATTACTTTTAATAGGACAACTCAGGGAAAATCATCCTCAAATTTCTTACTACACTTTTATCCTCATTGGTATTTACTGGCTCTTTAATCTGATCTGGTCTATCAAAGATAAGAAAGTGAAGGACTTCATTTATTTCAGTTTGATGTTTTTAGGTGTTTTGGTTATCACTGTGATGGCAGTTGCTCAGCCCTATCTATCTACTATGGAATACGGAGATTTCACAATTCGAAGTGGAGCTGAAGGTGTAGGCCAAAGTTATGCAACTAGTTGGTCATTTCATCCAGCTGAGATGATATCATTCATTATCCCAAATTTTTTCGGTGGGACATCACCCAACTATTGGGGCTGGATGCCATTTACACAAACTTCGATGTACATGGGAGTTATCATTCTTGTTCTGGCAATAATTGCAATTTTCTTTGATAGAAGAAGGATCGTTAAGGTCTTAATGGCAACTTCTATTGTAGCTTTACTTATGTCTTTTGGTAAACATTTGCCCCTCCTCTCAAATTTTCTTTTAAAGTATTTACCTTTTTTCAATAAGTTTCGTGTTCCTGCAATGATACTAATTTTACTGCAATTTTCGGTAGTTATAATGGCTGGTTATGGTTTGAAATCTATAGTTAGGAAGGTAAAAGATAAAGAGGAAAAATTTGCTCAGCTCATGGGGAGAGCTTTGATAATTGTGATTATCTTAGGTTTGATATTTGTTGCCTCAGAAAGTTTATTCCAAAAATTAGAATATTCTCAACCAGAAGAATTTTCCAAATTAAAAAAACAATACGTCTCTGCTTATGGAAGAACTGATGGTATGAAATATGCAACAAGACATATGCAGAAAACTAAAGACACCCGTCATAAACTTCTAGTGAATGATGGTTATATTGCTATCGGATTATTGATATTATTTTTTGCTTTAACTTATGCATTTAGTAAAAATAAATTGGGTAAATATCCCTATTTGCTCTTGATTATGATATTAGTCGTAATCGATTTAATAAACGTAGATCAAAGGTTTTTACAAGATGTCTATCCTAAGAAGAAAATAGATTCAACATATCAGAAAACCGCAGCGGATAAGTTCCTGCTTAAGGATAAAGAGGAATTTCGAATTTATCCCTTAGCTGGAGAATTTGGCCAAAATAGATGGGCATATTATCATCAATCTATAGGCGGTTATCACGGAGCCAAACTGGAACGTTACCAGGAGATCATAGAAAACTGCTTAAACAAAGAGGTTCAAAATAGAATACCGATCAATTGGAATATTGTTAATATGCTGAACGCAAAATATGTTGTATTCAATAAAAAATTACCTCTTGAGAATCTGGAATACGCATCGTATGATAGAGATCAGAAACTTACAATTTATAAAAACACCTCATATTTACCACGAGCTTGGTTCGTAGATAGTACGGAACTGATTAGTAATAAAGAGAATATCTGGAAAAGATTGAACCAAAGAGATTTTGATCCGGGCAAAACAGCGATAATTGAAAAAGAGATCTCAGGTATTTCTGCACCGGATAGTTCGCAAGTGATCTTACAAAATTATGATCTGCATGGCATCGAATTCAAAGTTACAACAGATACAACATCGTTTCTCAATATTAGTGAGATCTACTATCCCAAAGGTTGGAAGGCCTATATTGATGGTAAAAAGACAGAGATCTATGCTTCAAATTATATCCTGAGAGGTGTGGTAATTCCTCCGGGAGAACATATTCTAACAATGCAGTATGATTCTGAAACCTATAATATTAGCATAATATTAAGTTTACTCGGTCTTATTCTAACCGTTTTGCTTTTAATAATCGGAGCGATATTCTATTATCGAGAAAATTATCA
>LSCM01000178.1 GCA_001577185.1 Cloacimonetes bacterium TCS62
TTTTTCCTAAATTGTAAATAAGCTAATGTAAGTCAATAAATAATTGTCACAAACTATTCCCACCAATAAATTCTCTGATCACAGAATCCTGAGGGATAGAAGATTCATCACTGAATCCAGTTATCTGTTGCATTAGATCATTAACTCGAGAAGCCCTTAAAAAAGCGTCTTCCTTAAGGCTGTCATCCCTATATTCTTCAGTCCATTTTCTAAATTGTTTACCAAACCGGGCTTTGTAGATCGGAAGTTCATAAGGCATAGCTGTATTGATAATGTAATCGGCAGATTTGAGGTAAGGAATTATATGTCTTATTTCACTAGAGCGGACATAATGCCAATGCTCTAACGTTTGGGTTGGATTGTAAGCTCTATGGATAGAATCACGTAGCATTCTGCGTATTAAGCGGATATCTGTCCAACGAAGATATTTCTCATTATTATCTTTGATCTGAAATAATGGTTCTAAGTACAATTTAAATTTCTTTGTATCACTTATAGATTTTGTCATTTGAGGATATAATCCATGTAAACTATCGATCAGGAGGATCTCATTATTATCTAACTTCATTTTTGATCGATTCAAATGCCTGGTCCCAGTTTTAAAATCATAAAATGGGATTGATACTTCTTCACCTCTACACAATTTGTTTATATGTACATTGATCATATCCAGATCAAGAGCTTGTGGAGTCTCAAAGTCGTAGTCTCCAAATTCATCTTTGGGGTGCATAGAAAGATCGTAGAAATAATTATCAACAGCAAACATCTTAAATTTGTAACCTAACTCATTTAAATATTTTTCTAATTTGCGGGTTGTAGTTGTTTTCCCGGAAGATGATGGACCTGTTACCAGCACCATTTTTAATTTATCAATTCTATTAGAGATCATTTCTGCCGCCATTGTAACTTCATCTGAATATGCATTTTCAGATTCGTGAACAATATGTGAAAACTCACCATTTTTAACTCGTCTATTTAGGTTTCTTACAGAATTTAAATCATGTGAAACAGACCAGTTTAAAATTTTCCATATTTTTGCCCACGGTATGTTGGACGATGGTGCAGAAGCTTTGATCCTTTTTTCTTTTCTGCTTTGAATATTATCATTCCGATAGAGTATATATGCTTTCGCAACTTTGCTATGACCATTCTTTATTAGTACTTTTTCCACAATATCTTGTATATCCTCAATATGTGGCACTTTATTTCTATACTCTTTGATTAATATATCTTCGACCTTATCAGCAAGTTTATCCGCAGTTTTTTTATCTCTTCCTCCAACTGATACAGCAGCTCGGTAGATCGCATTTGCTATCCTATTTTTTTTGTATGATACTTTAGTTCCACTTCTTTTTATAACCTGTTTTAGCTTACCCATAATCCCTCTCGTTTTCATTATTAACTAAATCTCTAAATTAGATAAATTTTTCATATTTATTAATATCAATCAAGCTTTCTTTAAAAAAATTATTAATTAGGATTTAAAGTCAATTTTTTTATTGCCAAGAATTTTTATTGTGCTATTTCACGGATGCGACAATTAATAAGGATGAGTTATGAAAAGGCAAATTACTCTAGTGTTCATTTTTCTATAGGAAATCGCTTTCTGGACACATATTAGTCTAACTCGAGAAATTCATTAGCCCCTTACAGATCATTTCAGCAACATCATTTTATGCTTGGTAGTTATTCTTCCGTTTACTTTCAATATCGAGAAATAGATGCCTGTTGCAACGTTCTTTCCATTTTCATCTATTCCCTGCCACCCAATTTCATGAACTCCGGCTGGCTTATAAGCATCTACAAGTGATTTCACTTTTTGCCCTTTTAGATTAAAAATCTCTATTATAATATTAGAAGCTTTCTTTAGCGAATAAATTATATTTGTGCTGGGATTGAAGGGATTGGGATAATTTTGCTGTAATCCAAATTGTTTTGAGGAAGTGATAGTGTTCTCTGTCTCTTGTGTTCCATTCATCGGTACGAAATTGAATTCATTAATAACAACTTCCTGATCATTAGCCAGGGGAGCTCCAAATTTCCAGAGATTAATGTGGGCACGCGGTTGTTCGGGACGAGGAATATGAGGTCCTGTATACGCCCACTGATGTATCATATTCTGGGGATTTTCATCTTCCGGTCCACCATGCCAACTACGAAATTCAATACGATCTGGTAACCAGTTAAAGGCGTGACTGGATAGCTCATCCGAGCCAAATTGTGCGTCGAAGCGATTCATATTTCCCTGCCAGTTCCAGGGCTGTGCTACGAATTGTCCTACTTCGTTGCCGGGATCTCCCCATCTACTGAATTCAACATCTATTTCGTTATAGGGATTCCACCATAAATTATCCGGACCGGGATAGGGACCATATTGCCATAAAAAGAGACCAAGAACAGCTCCATCATCGATCTGGTCGATAGAGCCCCGGGTTGTGAAAATGTAATCGCCGTATCCCAGTGAGTTCTCTAAGGTTACTTCTGTACAATACCAGGTTCCATCGTTATATTTGATCGTTAGATGAAGTTGATCCTGATTATCAACCCAGACATTTCCGGGAAGATGGCTGAAATGATTGGGACCCGGTCCATACCAGCCTGATCCTTTTACGCGCCAGATTCGCTCAGAAAATTCAAGGCTTCTTCCATCCGGAAAATCTATCCACTGTAGATCATCGATTGTAGGATAACTTGTACTGTAGAATGTTATTTGATCATAATATGCTACCGGTTGTGGATCATAGGGACTTTGCAAGATTCCGATTAAGAGGTGGATCGTCTCTGTTCCTGTGGGAGAGGGGGAAGTGAGAAGATTGAAATTTAGATACTCGTTTAATGATGAAGCAGCATCGGCTACTATAAGATCTTCATGATCGATTAATTGAATATTAAGATCATACCACTCGACACGAACCATAGCGATGCAATCTCCTGTAAGAGCATTTTCTGCAGTATGTTTTACAAAACCGGAGATTTCCCATTGTTCGCCGGTTTCGCAATCGAGTTGCTGCCAAAATGCGGATGTAGACCAGCTACCGTTATCAAGACCGCTCACCTTTGCAGCTTTAAAGCCATGATAGGCATCAGGATCGGAATCGACGGTTCCAATTTCTTGCCAACCTTCGAAAGTACTGTTATTGAAACCATCGATCTCGAAACTTGGATTGGTGAGGATGTTCTGTGCCGTTAACAGGTTGCTAAAACAAAAGATCGATATTGCAAAAAGCAAAGGATAACAGCTTAACTTTTTATTTATCATATTTATAGGGTTTCTTTCTGAGTTAAGATTTGTTCTCGATCTCTGAAGTTTATTCCCACTTATAAACTGTTTTTGTCTCGATATCGTAAACATAACCCCATTCACTCATATCTGCCAGTGCTTCTGCAGGATC
>LSCM01000179.1 GCA_001577185.1 Cloacimonetes bacterium TCS62
TGTCAGGACCAGGGGAATCTTGGTAAATCACATCCCAGAATGTAGCTAAACTATCATTGATATCACCTTTATGAACTCCCTTGAAATTATAGGAATAGGAAAGATCTTTCCACCAAACATCTTCATCTACTTCTTCATCCTTATCAAGAAAAAGTTCGTAGATTGGCTTAGATGGCAAACTATACGAAATGTAGGGTAATGTAATATCTTTTGTATTATTTTTAAGATCATCTATATAATTTGATGTGATAGTAAGCGGGATATTAAATAATCTCCTTTTATATGATAATGAAGATGTAACTTTTTCTACTAGCCGTTCTTCAATACTTTCACTTCCTTCCCATATTTTTTTACTGCTTACAAAGTTTAGATTTGCATCAAGGGTTGTATTATTACCAAAGTCGTGATGATGTCTGCTTTTCACATTCCATTCATAACTAGATTCTTCCGGTCCTTCGATCCTTTTTTGTAAAGTCGTATTCAAATACCCATTTAAAACATACCTTTTTATATATTTTGAACGAAAACTTGTTTGCCAACCAGTTTTTTCGTAATAGTCAAATGCTACTGTCGCATCTGCATAATCTTTAAACGCATAGTAAAAAGCAATATTTTCAATATATTTTCCCCTAACTTGATTCCAACCTGGTGAGGGGACCAAGATGCCTGTTTGTCTTCCTCTTTTGATCGTGAAAGTTCCAAAAGGTAGCATCATAATTGGAAAATGATTGACGTAAAAAGTTATTGGTTTTGCAATAATTTTATCATCTTTGTACAAGCGTAATTGCTTGGATCTAATGTAGAAATGAGGATGATATGCATCACAGGTTGTGAAAACACCTCCATCAACATCAAATGTTTCTTTGTCGATCTTTCTTATCTCATCCCCATAATAATAACCTTTATCAAACTCACTTGCTCCATCATAAACCATACCCCACTCTGATTCTAGATCAAAATAAATATCGTTACCCAACATATGTTGGCTTCTGTCTTTCATATATGCTTTTCCACTTGTAAAAGCTTGTTCTTTTTTCAAATTGATCGTAATCGTATCAGCTGATATATTCGAGGTATGATATGATAATTTAGAATTCCCGCTTAACTTAATAATACCATCTTCTATAGAATAAAAAATACTATCTGAGGCATAAGCAACAGAATCTGCCATAATAGAATCTTGCCTAGATAATATCGAATCTGCAGATCCAACAAGTAAACTATCTTCCTTATTATTAATTGCTTTTTCCACACTGTAGCCATTAACGATAACTGCCATAAAAGCAGATAATATAAGGATTGCGGCTATAATTGATCTTTCTTTTAAATTCGATATTTCCATAAAAGGTATTTTTTGCAGAATTCGATTTGTGTCAAGCTTGAGATAGCAGCTTGTTAGTGAACTTCGATCCCAAGAAGGTAGAAATCTTTCATCTTAAGATTTCATGCTGTTTATTGGTGGTTTCTGGATGTAGTTTCTCTATTGGTGTTGAATATTGCGTAATGAAGCCCTTTGATACTCGAATTTAAGTAATCTTGAAACAATATAATTGGATTTGCAAATTTGAATGAAGCGATCCTGAAAACTTTCATCGGTGTTTTCATTATCCTTTTCAGTTTCCTTTCCTACAAAGGTTATAGCATTAAACTTAAAAATGAGAATTTCTCAATGGTTATTTCAGGCGTTTTAAGTGGCATTCTAGGTGGCAGCATATCGATGAGCGGTCCACCGATAATAATCTTCTTGAAAAATAAAAAAGTAGGAAAGCATTCATTCCGTGGTAACCTGGCGATCTACTTTTTCATTCTGAACATTTTTAGTCTTCCCGTTTTTTACTTGAATGGATTGTTCACTCACCAAGTGATGAGCTTCACCGCAAAGTTTTTTCCCGGACTAGCTCTGGGAGTATTGTTGGGGAATTACATCTCACACAAAATCGATGAAAGGTTCTTTCACGATCTCACTTTAGTACTTCTGTTCATAGTAGGATTAGTAGCCTTTATTTCAGGTATTCACTAAGATAAATGCAATATTTGCTGGTAGAGGAAGTTTCATTGAAGCTGTTTTGAGAATCGAATTTTTATCACTGAAATCGGTTAAACTTCAAACCCGATTCTAATAGTAAACTACAATATTTGACTTTTTGTATTTTCATTTGACAGATAAATTTACCGAAAAATGTTGTAGTTAAAAATAAAATCACAAGGAGATAATCGATGCCATATATTTCGAACACAGATAGTGAAAGAAAGAAAATGCTGGCGAAAATTGGTGTGGAGAAATTCGAAGACCTTTTAAATATTCCCGATAAGTTGCAATTGAAAGATGATATAAATATTGATAAGGCATATTCTGAAATAGAGATCACGAGAAAAATATCGGAATTAGCCAAAAAAAATCATGCAAATGCTACTTCATTTTTGGGTGGAGGAATTTACGACCATTTTATCCCAGCTGCTGTAGATCACATAATTTTACGTCCTGAATTTCATTCTGCTTACACACCTTATCAAGCAGAAGTTAGTCAGGGAACTTTACAGTATATATATGAATATCAAACAATGATCTGCGAATTGACCGGAATGGATATTTCTAATGCAGGGATGTATGATGGTGCATCTGCGGCTGCTGAAGCAATTTTGATGGCTGTTAGAAAAACCAGGAAACAAAAAGCGATAATTGCCGGAACTATTAATCCATTATACTTAGAAGTAATTAAGACTTATACGGAAGGAATAGATATAGAGCTAGTTATAATCCCTCAAAAGAATGGAGTTATTGATATTGAGGATCTCGAGGATAAATTGGATGAGGATATTGGTTGTGTATTATTGCAAACTCCAAATTTCTTGGGAAATATCGAAGATGCTTTCCAAGTCGAGAAGATCACTCATTCACTAAAGAAAACTCTATTAATCACTGCAGTAGATCCCATTTCATTAGCCATGTTAAATGCTCCATCTGAATTTAATGCAGACATTGTGGTGGGTGAAGGTCAATCTTTAGGAAATGCCATGAACTATGGTGGTCCTCTTTTTGGATTTTTAGCAGCGAGATCTAAACTTGCCAGATCCATGCCAGGTAGAATTGTCGGTGCAACTCTTGACGCAGATGGAAAACGTTGTTATGCACTCACTCTCCAAGCAAGAGAACAGCATATTCGTCGCGCGAGGGCTACATCCAATATTTGTTCAAATCAGGCTCTTTGTAACCTTGCAGCTACCGTGTATATGTGTTTAATGGGAAAACAGGGACTCATAGAAGTAGCAAAACAATCAATGACAAAAGCACATTATTTAGCAGAAGAGATTAACAAATTAGATGGATTTTCTCTGGCTTTTAAGGTTCCATTTTTCAAAGAATT
>LSCM01000018.1 GCA_001577185.1 Cloacimonetes bacterium TCS62
AAAAGGCTCATTCTTTATATAAACTAAAGTTTTGATATCATTTTCAGATCTAATGTCTAAGTAATAGTTAAGCTTTTCTTTTTGAAAAAAAAACTAATTATTCTAAATTTTAATTAAAGGTTAATAATATGAAAAAATTATTTATTATTTTATTTACTTTAGGAGTTATACAGATGATAAATGCAAATACTGACTACAAAACACCTCCCAACATTATCGCAGAGCTATACAATCGCGAGAGAAATCCATATATTAACTTTGTACCTTATGAAGATTTTGGCATAGAAGTGAAATATCAATTGCATCAATCCTTGGAACAATTATCTGAGCCAAATGTTAAACTAGCAGGTAAATCCATCACAAAAAGATTAAATGCTCGAATTGATAGTTATCCAACTCAGGAAATAAATATTTTCCAGATAAATAACCGTAACAGAACAAGGATAACTTTACCTAAAAATGCAAAAATACGTAAGAGAAATCTCTCTATAAATAATCAAAAATTAGCTCTGCTTAATGAAACTGAAGATGGTGTACAATTAATAATTGCTGATATTAAAACCGGGAAAAGTAAAATATTTGAGGACTTTTGTGTAAATGACATTCTAGATGATGGTATTGTAGGCTGGATGAATGATAATAAACACATCATTCTGGAAGTTATTCCAGAAAATCGTGGACCTGAACCGATAAAACCCAGGGTTCCAAACTCACCATCCATCGAGGAAACATCTGGTAAAAAAAGTACTTTAAGAACTTATCAGAATCTGCTTCAAAATAAATACGATGAAAAGTTATTCCAATATTATTTTACTTCCCAATTGATCAAATTAAACATCGAATCGGGAGAATATGATGAAATAGGAACACCGCAGATTTATTATGATATAAACATCTCTCCTGATAACCAATATCTCTTAGTCGAAATGATCCAAAAACCTTATTCTTATCAAGTCCCCTATTATTATTTCCCTAGAAAATTTGAAATATGGGATAGTAGTGGTTCAAAAGTAAAAACTCTGCATGCTAGGGGTTTACAAGATGAAATACCGATTGGTGGCACCTACATAGGACCAAGATATTATAGATGGCAACCTTTGAAAGATGCAACTCTTGTTTGGATAGAAGCCCAAGATAAAGGTGATCCAAAAGTAAAGATCGATTTTAGAGATAAGATCTTTAGAATTTCAGCTCCTTTTACAAATGAACCTGAGGAGATATTTAAAACAGAACATCGTTTTTCTGGAATTGATTGGTCAGAAAAAATGGATGAACTAATTTATTATGAATACGATCGTGATAAACTTTGGAAAAAGGGTTGGCTTTTAAAGATCGGTTCCCAGCCAAAATTAATTTTGGATCTTAGCGTACGTGATGAATATAATGATCCCGGTCATTTAGTTACTAAGAAAACAAGACGTGGAAAAAGTGTGTTTGTAAAAGATGACGAAATAGTTTTTTTTCAGAACAATACTGGGGCAACTCCAGATGGTAATTATCCTTATCTAGCGAAATACAATCTTAAAACTAATAAGAAACAAATTATTTTTCGATGCGATGAAGGTTTTCACGAAACAGTCCAAAATTTTACTGGGGATAACTTAGATAAGATCATAATTCGTAGTGAAAATAAAAAGACCCCACCAAATTACTTTGTTTACGATTTGAATAATAAAAAACGTGAGCAAATTACAAAATATCAGAATAATTTTAAAGAGCTCACTGGCTTACAAAAGCAAATTGTTACTTACACAAGAGATGATAGTATACCTTTATCCGGTGATCTATATCTACCAGAAGATTATGATGGAAGCAAACGTCTGCCTCTTGTTATTAATGCCTATCCAGAGGAATACGTTGATAGTTCAACCGCAGGTCAGATCAATAAAACTCCCAATAAATTCATTAGGTTTTGGGGTGCATCAATACGGTATTTCACACTACAAGGATACGCAGTTCTTACTAAAGCTTCTATCCCGATCGTTGGGGATCCGCAAACAGTTAATGAAACTTTTATCAAACAAACTGTAAGTAGCGTTGAAGCTGCAATAGATTTTTTAGATAAAAAAGAAATTATCGATCCAAACAGAGTAGGAATAACCGGCCACAGTTACGGTGCTTTTATGGTAGCTAATGTACTTGCTAACAGTGATATCTGTGCTGCAGGTATTGCAAGGAGCGGAGCTTACAATAGAACCCTTACTCCCTTCGGTTTTCAAAGTGAACGACGTATTTTTTGGAAAGCAAAAGATTTCTATCTGAAAGTTTCACCCTTCGCTCACGCCGAAAAGATCAAAGAACCACTTTTATTGATCCATGGTGCAAACGATCCTAATTCCGGAACCTATCCACTGCAATCAAAAAGATTTTATCAAGCACTAAAAGGTACCGGAGGAACTGCTAAACTCGTTATTTTACCTTACGAAGGTCATAGCTATAGAGCTGCTAAATCCGGATTACATGTGCTAGCAGAAATGATTGAGTGGTTTGATAGATTCGTTAAAAAGAAGAATTAGGGAAAACACAATTATCATTGCAGGAAATATACCGCCTCAAACCCTTTTTTAAAGCCTGCTTTAGCTCACCCGCAATATATCACAATTCTATTTTAGCACTCTAATGGTAAGTCTGCTAAAAAAATATTTGACAACCAATACCTTGAAATTAAATTGTCTATCAAAGAAGTTTATTAGATAAAAGGGATTATAATGAAAAAGACAGAAATAAGGAAAAGAAAAGTTTTTAAGCACTTAGTCGAGGAATTTATTTCGACTAATGAGCCGATTCCATCGAAGCTAATTAGCAAGAAATATATCGAAAGTGCAAGTTCGGCTACTATACGGCTAGATCTTACTAAGCTAGAAAAGGAAAATTTAATTTTCCAGCAACATACTTCTGGTGGTAGAATCCCAACTATCAAAGGATACAGAAGATACATTCAAATGATCAAACCCGAGCTGGAGAATACTTCTTATGCAAACACAGATTCTTTAAGAAAGTTATTAATAAACTATTACAAAGATATCCCTCTAGCCTTACATTACATTATGCAACTATTAGCAAAAGAAACCGATCAACTTAGTTTTGTAGCAGAACCAGAGATCTCACATGGTTCGCTTGAAAAGATCGATGTTTTTAAAATTTCAAAAGGGAAACTTCTTTTCGTCATTAGTTTAGACTCAGGTATGGATAAAACTGTTATCCTAAAATGCGATTATAATATTACCTCACAGCAATTAAAAGCATTAGTTCGTTATGTAAATGAAGAGTTTGTTGGACAAAGAATATTTGATATTCAAAGTAGATTCATTAATGAAACTTCCGAGAGCATAAGCGATGAGAACAAATTATTAAAATCTTTCCTAGATGAATTGGAGAATGCTTTATCTGAGATCAGTAGTTTCTTTGTTCATTTCGATGGTAATATTAGTTTTCTCGAACAACCAGAATTTGATGATAAAAGTTCAATTCTCACATTTCTTGGTTTTATCCAAAGGCAGGATCATTTAATTAAGATCATGCGGGAAAATGATCATGGAGATAAGTTTAATATTCTTATGGGCGAAGATCTCGGGCAACCTCAATTAATTAATTATTCTTTAATTTATGCAAAATATGAACTCTTTGGAGTGCCTGGTTATTTAGGTGCACTGGGTCCAATCCGCATGAATTATAAAAAGAACATACCGATCATAAGTAATATTGCTGAAATTATTACAGAAACTACTAAAAAAGGAATGGTGGTACCAAAAAATGGCTAACAAAAAGCAAAAAAATAAAAAAAATAGTAAAAAATCTGAAGATAAATTAAAAGATAAAAGTAAGGCAAAAGAAAATTTAGAAACTTCATCTAATGAGGAGACAGAACCAAAAAAAGAACTTACTCTAGAAGAAAAATATGAGAAACTAGTTACTGAAAATAATGAACTAAAAGACAAATTACTTCGTAGAGTTGCCGAATTTGAAAATTTCCGTAGAAGGTCTATTTCCGAGAAAGCAGATTGGATAAAAAATGCTAATAAACGTTTAGTATTAGAGCTTTGCGATATAAATGATAATTTTGAACGAGCTCTCCATCCAGAAACCGAAAAGAATAGAAAAGCATTTGAGCAAGGCATTGAAATGATCTTTAAGCAGATCAGTGAAGTTCTAAAAAAAGAAAATGTAGAAAAAATTGATGCGCTAGGAAATGACTTTGATCCAGAATTACACGAAGCTCTTGCGCATATCCCTTCTGATTACAAAGAAGATAAAGTTGCTGCTGTTATTCGGAATGGTTATAAAATGAATGATAAAATTATTCGTGCTGCTCGCGTAGCAGTCTCTAATGGTGAAAAACCAGATGAAAAGAAAAAAAAGAAAAAAAATAAATAATACCGATATTCCAACAATGTGGAATTCACTCGGTAAGGAGGAAAAATGGGTAAAATAATTGGTATAGACTTAGGTACAACTAACTCTTGCGTTAGCGTAATGGAAGGCGGGAAACCTACAGTTATTCAAAATGCTGAAGGAAGTAGAACTACACCTTCCGTTATTGGATTTACTAAAGATAAACAACGGGTTGTAGGTCAACTCGCAAAACACCAAGCGGTTACCAATCCAAAAAACACGATCTCATCAATTAAAAGATTTATGGGTCGTCAGATGAATGAAGTATCAAGCGAAATTGCTAATGTTAATTATTCTGTTAATAAAGGCAAGCACGGTGAAGTAAATGTTCATATCGATGTAGAAAACAAAGATTTTTCACCTCAAGAGATCTCTGCTATGGTTCTTACAAAAATGAAGGAAACTGCAGAATCTCATCTGGGCTCAGAAGTAAAAGAAGCTGTTATAACTGTTCCTGCATATTTTAATGATGCTCAACGACAAGCTACTAAAGATGCGGGAAAAATTGCCGGATTAGAAGTTAAGAGAATTATCAACGAACCAACTGCCGCAGCACTGGCCTATGGTTTAGATAGTAAGAAAGAAGAAAAAGTTGCTGTTTATGACTTAGGTGGAGGTACATTTGACATCTCTATTTTAGAAGTAGCTGAAGGTGTTGTTGAAGTGCTATCAACCAATGGTGATACTCATCTTGGTGGTGATGATTTTGATAAAAAGATCATCGATTGGTTACTTTCAGAATTTAAGAAACAAGAGGGAGTGGATCTCTCTAAAGACGCTATGGCTTTGCAGAGAATCAAAGAAGCTGCAGAGAAAGCTAAAATTGAACTTTCTGGTACTCAAACTACAACTATAAATCTACCATTTATAACTGCAGATTCTTCAGGTCCAAAACACTTAAACATCGAGCTTTCACGCTCACAATTCAATAAAATGATCAGTGACCTTGTTGATAGATCGATCCAGCCTTGTAAACAAGCTTTAAAAGACGCTAAGCTTTCAGTTAGTGATATTGATGAAATTCTTTTAGTCGGTGGTAGTACAAGAGTTCCCGCTGTTATTGATGCTGTGGAAAAATATTTCGGAAAGAAATCTAATAAAGGGGTTAACCCTGATGAAGTTGTAGCAGTAGGCGCTGCTATTCAAGGTGGTATTTTAGCAGGTGACGAAGACTTAAATGATATTCTATTATTAGATGTTACACCATTATCTCTCGGTATTGAAACCTTGGGCGGTGTTATGACAGCACTAATCGAAAGAAATACAACAATACCTACAAAGAAAAGCCAAGTTTTCTCTACTGCTCAGGATAATCAACCAGCTGTTTCAATAGTAGTCTTACAAGGTGAACGTTCAATGTCGAAAGATAATCGTCGTCTTGGTAATTTCGAGCTTACAGGCATTCCACCAGCACCAAGAGGTATGCCACAGATCGAAGTGACTTTTGATATCGATGCAAATGGTATTCTGCACGTACATGCCAAAGATAAAGGAACTGGCAAAGAACAATCTATTAAAATTGAAAGAACTGGTACTCTTGATGAAGAAGAAATTGATAGAATGGTGAAAGATGCAGAAGCTCATGCTGATGAAGACAAGAAAAATAAAGAAAGCATTCAAGCTAGAAACGAACTCGATACTATGATCTTCTCTACTGAGAAAAGCGTTAAAGAGCATGGCGACAAACTCAAAGATGATGAAAAGAAGCAAGTTGAAGATGCTATTAAGGAAGCTAAAGAGAAACTAGACGATTTACAGAAAAAATCTGCAACTAAAGAAGAATACGAAGCAGTTCGTGATGAACTTGCCGAGAAAGCTAAGAAAATCGGTGAAATAGTTTATGCTGAAATGCAAAAAGAACAAGCTGCTCAAGGTGGAGCAAAGCAAAACATGAATAATGCGGATTTTGATCCAAGCAAGATGGGTGGTCAGCAGAAAAAACAGGAAGAGAAAAAATCCGATGATGATGCTGTAGATGCAGATTATGAAGTTGTAGATGATGATGATGAAGATAAATAATTAATTATACCTTCCGGAGATCAAGATCTTTGGAAGGTTTTTTAAGGGAAAAACTAGGTGTTATAAATGGCAAAAAGAGATTACTATGAAGTATTAGGTGTTGATAAAAATGCTAGTGCAGCTGAGATCAAAAAAGCATATCGAAAGCTTGCAATGAAGTATCATCCCGATAAAACAAAAAATGATAAATCATCAGAAGAAAAATTCAAAGAAGCTTCCGAAGCATATGAAGTACTAAGTGATCCTGCAAAAAAACAGAAATATGACCAATTTGGTCATGCAGGTCTAGAGGGATCATTTGGTGGAAATGGTTTTAGCTGGGATAACTTCACCCATGCTTCAGATTTTTCCGATCTCTTTGGTGGAGATGGACTTGGCAGTATTTTTGAACATCTTTTTGGGGGTGGTTTCTCTTCAGGAAGAAGAGGACGGAATCGTCAAAATAATCGCGGAGAAGACTTACAGATCTCCTTATCATTAACTCTCGAGGAAATTTCTAAAGGAGTAGAAAAGAAGATAAAGATAAAGGTAGAAGACTCTTGTAAAACCTGTAATGGTAGCGGTTCTGAAGATGGTAAAGCCGAAACATGTTCACAATGTCACGGTAGCGGTCGAGTTCGTCAGACGTCACGATCTTTATTCGGACAAATGCAAACTGTAGTAGAATGTCCATCATGTAATGGAAATGGCAAGATCATAAAAAATAAGTGTTCAAAATGTCATGGTGAGGGTAGAATCAAGGCTATGAAGACGGTTAGCATCAGCATCCCAGCTGGTGTAGAAGAAGGACAATATATTCGACTTCGTGGTAAAGGTAATGTTGGAAGACAAAATGGACCGCAGGGAGATATTCTTGTGCATATCAAAGAGAAAGAGCATAAGATATTTGAGCGAAAAAATGCGGATCTAATATGTGAGTTTCCAATTAGCTTTTCTCAAGCTGCATTAGGTTCCGAAATTAAAGTACCTACTCTCAGTGGTAAAGTTAAAATGAAGATACCAGCAGGTACACAGTCTGGCAAAGTATTCCGTTTACGTTCTCAGGGTTTACCACATGTAAATAGTACTTACAGAGGCGATCTTTATACAAAGATCCGGGTAATTACCCCTACAAAAATAAATTCAGATGAGAAAAAACTTTTACAGGAACTAGCAAAGTTTGATTCTGAAAAAAAACTACATCCTGACAAAAGCTTTTTTAGCAAATTAAAAGAATTTTTCGTTTAAACATCTGATTTTTTTAAATATAAGAAGCGATCTATCGATAGGTCGCTTTTTCTTTTATTGACACAAATATTAGTCATCCCATTATTTATTTGAGGAGAATATATGCCAAGTTTTTACGCACCAAACTTAAAAGAGAATAGCAAGCAGATCGAATTGATCGGAAATGAGAAACATCATATCTGTAATGTTTTTAGAAAAGATGTTAACGATGATATTTTGTTAACAAATGGTAACGGAATATTAGCCACAGCTATAATAAAAAGCACCGATTCAAAGAAGGTGATACTTAAAATAGAATCCACTACTAAGATTAGTCAATCACAACCTATCGTCACTGCAGCATTTTCTCTTTTAAAGAACAAGCATGATCAATTGATCGTTGAAAAACTCACAGAACTTGGAGTAAAAGAGTTTTTTCCAATAACGACTGAACGAACTATACGCAAAATATCTAAAAATACAATTCCAAAATTTAAAAAAGTTGCAGTTTCAGCTATTAAACAGTGTGATAATGCTTATTTACCTAAGATTTATGAAGTACAGACGCTAGAAAACCTTATTAGTAGGTTACAAAAAAGGGGTCTAATTCCTCTGACAGCTTTAGAAACAGACGAATCTACAAAACTATATGATATCACCAAAGATCGATATAGTTCTTATTGTTTTATAATTGGTCCTGAAGGGGGATTTACATCTGAAGAGATCCGATTTTTAAAAAAGCAGAAAGTTCAAACCTTTACTTTAGGTAATCATATTTTACGAGCTGAAACAGCTGCTATTGCAACAGCTTCTCAATTGCTTTCATTTCATTTACAAAAAAATTCAAAATATTACTAAGAGACATGATGTTACAAAAAATTGAAAAAGTTATAGCAGCTAGAATAATTGGAACCATATTCGAACATAAAACATACATTGTTGGAGGTTACGTTCGGGACCAATTAATGGGTAAAAACAGCGAAGATATGGATATTGTAGTAGAATTAAAGAATGGCGGTATTAAGTTAGCTAATTTTCTTTTTGAACATGGGATCTCAACTTCTCCAGTAGTTTTCGACAAATTTGGTACATCTCAAATAGAAATAAAGGATCATAAGATAGAGCTTGTAATGACGAGAAAAGAATTCTACCGTACAAAAAATAGAAAACCTATCGTGCAATTTGCAGATCTCAAAGAAGATGTTTATAGACGTGACTTTACTATAAATTCACTATTAAAAGATATTGTTAGTGGCGAGATAATCGATCTTACACAAAAAGGTGTTTCTGATATTAACAATAAGATCATTAGAACTACTCATGATTCCGACAGTATTTTTAAAGATGATCCTTTGAGAATGCTAAGAGCGATAAGATTTTCAATTCAACTGGCTTTTGAGATAGAAAAAGAGACCTACGTAAGCATACAAAAAAATGCGGAAGAATTAGAGCATATTTCACAAGAAAGGAAACGGGATGAACTGATCAAAATACTCATTAATGATAAACCTGAAACCGGTATAAAATTGCTTATAGAAAGTGATTTAATGGAATACATAATACCAGAATTGTCAAAGTTATGCCAAGATCGATCCAGCGATGGGCTGCTGCATACTTTTAAAATGTTAAGTAATGTTAATGACGATATAATTCTAAGACTTGCATCTCTTTTGGTTGATATAAAAAAAACAGCTAAAATTGTATTAAAAAGATTAAAAATACCTAATAAAATTATTAAAACTATAGTATTATTGCTCGATAATCTTGATGTTTTTGAGCAATATAGTGCTGAGCTTAAATATTTGGATAGAAAAACAATTATTAGATATATCCTTGATTATAATGATAATTTAGAATATCTTTTGCAGTTTATACATGCTCATAATTTGTCACAAAGTAAGAATTCCAAACTTGAACATCAGATTCCAATGTTACAAAAACGTATCGAAAAAATAGAAAATAAATATAAAATAAATATGTTGCCAATTAATGGAAATGATATTATATTACATTATGGAATCAAGGAAGGAAAAAAAGTTGGCAAATTATTGAGAGATGCAAAAGAAATTTGGCTTGAGCATCCCGATTGGGATAAAGATAAAATTTTAAGAAACTTAACTTTAAGGAGGCAACATGAGCGATAGTAAAGTTACCAAAGCTGTACGAGAAGCTGTAATTAAAGCGATTCATGCAGGAGATGATGCAGTAAAGGCAGTAACAAAAATTACTAAGGAAGTAGTTAAAACCACAAAAAATGAAGATCTGGAAACAAAAGAAAAAGCTCAGAAATTGGCACAAGAAGCCTTGGAAGGTGCTAAGGAAGGATTTGAAAAAGCAAAACCACCAACTGAAGAATTTTTGAAAAAAGCTTCTGTCACAATTAGCGAAACAATCAAGCAAAATGCTCCAAAAGTTGCGACCTTTGCCAAAGAAGTATATCAAGGTATTGTTGCAGGTGCAAAAGAGGTCATTGAAGAATCTAAAAAAGAGGAAAAGACTAGTAAAGAGGAAACCACAAATACTGAAAAACGGGAAAAATAGATTATAATTATCCTTACAAAAAATCATAAGTTCCTGTTTTTCAATCAGGAACTTTTTTTTGATTAGGTTGATTTAGTCTTGTAAAGATCATAATGGGAGAATCATTATGAAAAAAAATATAGTATTAAAAATTCCATTAAGAGAAGCCGAAAATAGTTTGAATGCGATGATTCAAAGAGGAAGATCATTATATGAAACACCAATTGATAATATAAATACTTGGAAACGTATAGAAAAAAAATATAATGATTGGAATTCAATTAATTATGAAAAGTTAACTAAATTATTTAATGATAAAAAAATAGCAAAAGAGTATTCTTCGGCTTCTTGGAGAGTTGGCCAAATATTTATTTCCGGTCATCTACTCAAAGAAAAAACAGAAAAACTTAAAAGCAATATTAATAATAAAATCGAGAAATTAAGTGCGATTAAAACGGGATTAGATATTTTTTCCTCAGAAAGTTCAAATATTCAAACAACTAAAAAGAATAAGGTCTTTTTTGTTTATGGATCAAATTGCGAAATCAAAAGTGAGGTTTTAAAATATTTAAGAGCTATCGAACTTGAACCTATCATACTTAATGAACTTGCAGAAGCTGGTAAAACTATTATTGATATGATCCAAGATCAAGATGAAGTAAAATATGCGATAGTTTTACTCACTCCCGATAATGTTGCCGGGAAATATTCAGAAAAAGCAAATTTTCATGCTACCCAGAATGTTATCTTAGAACTTGGTATCTTTATTGGACTTTTTGGTAGAAAGAATGTTTATGCACTTGCAGAAGAAGAAGTTGAACTACCTGCTGATTATCATGGTTTTGAATATATTATGATAAGTGATACAAATAGCTGGAAAAATAAACTAAGCGAGGAATTAGATAAAACAGAATTAAAGTCACCTTAGTTTATTTATTTTATAAACTAATCTTTCAATAATTTAAGTGCTCTAAAAAGACTTCACATTATTTTGTTTGACAGATTCCATTCATTATTATTTACTTATTTTTAGTAAATCTTTTGGGGGAATATTAGATGACAAGTAGAATGAAAAAACTACCTGGATTTAAAAAGATGGGTTTAAATTCACGCAGAATAATGATGAATCATCTTAGTTTCAATTTAAGGTGATAATTTAAAGCCAGAATTTAATAACTATTTTTCTTTTTCAAATCCTATTTTTATAAAATTTTATAGACAACATTCGGAGGTCAGATTCCTGACACTCATAAATTGAGAATTCGTTATTTTTAGAAACTATCATTATTTTTTCTTTTTCATTTTCTCTTTAAAATGTTTAAATGCTTCTTCAATCATAGCCATCCCCTTATAAGTTTGTCCAACATGGAAATTATTTATGATCTCTTCATCGGAATCACCCTCTTGTAAAGATTCAATCCCATAAGCATAAAGCATCTCCTGATCCATTAGTAATGTATTTATCTTTTCTTGAGCACCAGCATGATCTGGCTGTAATTTTAAAACTATATTGAAATGCTTTAGTGCTCGAGGAATTTTCTTTAAGCTTAAATATGCTAAACCCAGGTGATATTGTACAGAAACTACTTGAGTATCTTCAGATGAGATCTTTTCTAAACATTCAATAGCTTCTTTGAACCTTCCGGCAGTTTTAAGTGAAATCGCACCTTGATAATATCCAAGAGTAGATTTGGGATTTTTATCGTGAATAGCAGCAAAATTTTCGATAGATTTTGCGGTATTCCCTTTATGATAATAAGCCAATCCTATCCAGTAATGAGCCATATAAAGGTCCGATTCTTCTTCAATGATCCTTAAGAGAACTTCAATCGCTTTCGAAAACTCTGTAGCTCGATAGTAGGAGATTCCCAACCGATATAAAGCTAGGCTATAATTGGGTTTTAATTTCACTACTTTTTCATAATACTTTATCGAATCTTCTATATCACCTAAAGTATAATACAGCTCACCAAGTTTAGAAATGATCTTAATATTATCTTTGTCATTTTCTAAGTTCTTTTTATATTCGGTAACTGCTTTCCGAAGTTTACCCTGCATTTCATACTTCTCTGCTTTACTGTATTCTTGTGTAATCATCTCAGCCTACCTTTCAAATTTATTAACAGCGACACAAGATCTAGATTCAAGACAACTTAAATTTACTTGATCGATCTCTTCGTTCATTAATATTTTTATCTTACCTCTTCTATAGCTTGCTTAATAGCCTTCTTTAGGATTTCTTGCGGAGGATTTTTAATAAATTCATTTTTCATTAATGATCCTGTCATGTTTCTGGAATATTCTATATCTTTTCCAGCTAGTTCATGCGCTTCGTCCCAAGTCATTTCTACTCGAGCAACTCCATCCTTAATTGCTTGCATAGCAACATCTGCCGCCTCTACAGCAAATACTCCCGATTCATCCATTGTAGGTACGATATTTTCAGGATCAATTCCTCGTTTTTCTGCATAATCTGCAAGTGAATGAGCAGCTGCAATTGCCATGTTATCCGTTACTTTCTTTGCTCTCACTAATAATGCACCTTTAAG
>LSCM01000180.1 GCA_001577185.1 Cloacimonetes bacterium TCS62
AAAAATGTTCAGATATTAGCACTAGATGCTAAATTCGATGATTGCCAATATCTTGTAAAAGAAGCATTTACCGATCCTGAGTTGGATTATTTAAATCTTTCATCTGCTAATTCTATAAATATTGGAAGATTGATTCCACAGATAGTTTACTATTTTTATGCTTTTGCAAATCTGAAAATTAACATGGAAGAGGAAGCGATATTCTCTGTACCTTCTGGTAATTTTGGAGATATGATGGGAGGTATGTTTGCTTATCGCATGGGTTTGCCAGTTAAAAAGTTTGTAATTGCAACTAATGAGAATGATGAATTCCCTATTTTCATGAAAACTGGAAATTATAGTAAAATCGTTCCATCCAGAAATTGTCTATCCAGTGCAATGAACGTTGGACATCCCAGTAATATTGCACGTTTGGTTTCTTTATATGAAGGTGTGATGGATGAAACGGGAGAGATCTCTCAAATGCCGAATCTGAAAAAGATGCAAAAGGATATCTTCTCAACCGATATAAGTAATGAAGAAACCAAATATATGATAGAGCAAGCTTATCGAGATCATAACTTGTTGCTTGAACCACATGGTTCAGTGGGATGGTTTGGTTTACAAAAATTTCTACAGGAACACCCGGAATGTGATAATAAAGAACAATTGTGCGTTTCACTTGAGACCGCTCATCCAGCAAAATTTCCTGAACAGATCAGAAAAATTCTAGATTTCGATCCAAAGTTACCCACTAGCCTACAAGGTTTGGAAAAAAAGAACGAATCATATGACAAAATTACAAATGATTATAAAGCTTTTAAAGATTACTTGATCTCAAACTATTAGAAAAGAGGAAAATATAAATGCAACTTCATCTTAAATTTATTAAAGCAGCAAAAAAATATAGTAAGAAAATTGCAGTTCATGATATTGCTACAGACAAAGATATCAATTACGAAAGGATGCTAATTGTTTCATTAATACTGGCAAAAAAATTCAGAAAGATCAACAGTAAATATGTGGGATTGATGGTTCCTACTTCTGCCGGATGCATGCTAGCAAACTTAGGGATATTAATGGCAGGTAAAATTCCGGTTATGATAAACTATGCAACCGGAGCTGCTCAGAATGCCGAATATGCTCAAGAAAAATGCAGTTTTTCTACAGTAATCACTAGTAAAAAATTGTTAGAGAAGTTAAAAATAGATCCTATTGAAGGGATGATCTTTTTGGAAGATATCGTAAATTCTGTCTCTATCTTCAATAAAATACCAGCTTTAATTAGGTCTAAAATGCCTGTAAAAAGCATCATTAATTCAGTACATCATGATTCTGATGATGAAACAGCTGTGATACTCTTCACCAGCGGTAGTGAAAAAGAACCAAAAGCTGTACAACTTTCGCATAAGAATATCAATCATAACTTAGAGGGAATTTCTCAGATATTGGATCTGGATGCAAAAGATATTTTTCTGGCTAACCTTCCTCTATTCCACGTATTTGGAATTACTGCCAATCACTGGATGCCGCTTACATTAGGCTCGACTGCTGTTGCTTATCCCAATCCATTAGATTATAAAATTATTTGTAACTTAGTCAGGAAATTTAAAGTTACTTTGATGGCTGGGACTCCCAGTTTTTATTATGGCTATCTAAAGAAATCCAATCAAGGTGATTTTGATTCAATAAAAGTAGCAATCTCAGGTGCTGATACTCTTTCCAAACAAATTTATAATGGTTTTATAAAAAAGCATAATCTTAAGATCATGAATGCTTATGGAACTACGGAAACAAGTCCCGCTATATCAATGAATTTACCCTATTCGAACAAAGGCGGCAGCGTTGGAAAACCGATACCTAATGTGGAAGTTAAAATAATCAATATTGAGACAGATGAAGAATTACCTGCTAATACGGTTGGTAAGATCCTGGTGAAAGGTGATATGGTCATGAAAGGTTATCTGGGTGATCTGGAAGAGACAACGCTCAGAATTCATAAAGGCTGGTACGATACTGGTGATATGGGTTTGATTGATGAAGATGGTTATATCTGGCACAAGGGTCGTTTAAAAAGATTTGTGAAAGTGGGGGGAGAAATGATATCTCTGGTTAAAGTGGAAGAAGTATTAAATAAATTCCTGCCGGATGATGTGATCTGCTGTGTTGTGGATGTTCCTAACCCAACTAAAGGAGCTGATGTTGTTGCGGCAGTTACTACTGGTGAAATAGATACAAAAGCTATTGTAAGAAAAATGAAAAAAGAACTTCCTGCTATAGCGCTTCCCAAAGAATTCCATACTTTTAAGAATATACCAATGATGGGCAGTGGTAAAGTGAATTTCAAGGAAGTGGAAAGATTATGCAGAGAAATTCATAAACAAGCAAACAGAAAGAAAAAATATAGAGGAAAGAAATGAAATATATAATAATTTTGGGTGACGGAATGGCTGATCATCCCCTTAAAGAACTTGAAAATAGAACACCACTTCAAGTTGCAAATATTCCCAATATTAATAAGCTCGCAAAGCTGGGAAAAACCGGTATGTTCCAAACAGTACCACTTGATATGCCTCCCGGCAGCGAAGTTGCGAATCTGGCAGTTTTGGGTTATGATGTAGGCAAGGTTTATGAAGGTAGAGGTGTATTGGAAGCAGCTAGTATGGGTGTGAAAATTAATGAGGGTGATCTGGCAATGCGTTGCAATCTTATCTGCATCGAAGATGATAAGATCAAGAATCACTCAGCTGGTCATATAAGTACTTTTGAATCTCATATTTTAATCGATTTTTTGAATGAGAACTTGAGTACTAAGTTAATAAAATTTTATAAGGGAATAAGTTACAGACATTTATTTGTTATGAAGAACGGCGTGAATGATCTTAAATTTACTCCTCCGCATGATGTTCCGGGAACTTCTTATAAAGATGTAATGGTAGTTCCAACCAAAAAAAGCGGAAAAGTTACAGCTAAACAATTAAATAAATTGATCCTTAAATCTCAGGAATTATTAAAAAACCATCCAATAAATAAAAAACGTATCTCTGAAGGTAAGGATCCTGCTAATTCTATCTGGTTCTGGTCTTCCGGGTATAAACCAACTATGAGAACACTGCAAAAAAAATATGGTGTAACTGGAGCAGTAATTTCAGCTGTGGATATTATTAAAGGACTTGGAGTGTATGCCGGAATGGATGTGATAGAAGTGGAAGGTGCTACAGGTTTAACAGATACAAATTATGAAGGAAAAGCAGAAGCTGCCGTGAAAGCATTAAAAGACCATGATCTAGTTTATCTGCATGTGGAAGCTACAGATGAAGCGGGGCACTCCGGTGATGCACAATTAAAGATCAAGGCTCTTGAATATTTAGATAAAAGAGCTGTAGAATATATTAT
>LSCM01000181.1 GCA_001577185.1 Cloacimonetes bacterium TCS62
ATTACCTTCCTCATAATTAACATGCAGATTGCTGGTAGTTTTTTCAGTCGTCAAGAGGAAAATATGAATCCACAAGAAAACCGACCCGAGATAAGCTCGAGCCGGTTAGTGAATCAAGATGCTCTTTTATTTAAAGTCTTCTGCCTGTTTTATGAATCCTTTTGCCCAGCTTTCATAAATGGAGAAGAGAGTATTCTTTTGGTTGTTTTTTTGCAAAATGTATTTTTTCTCTTCTGTTTTGATCAGTTTCAAATTTAAAGCAGAACCATCATATAAAACTATATTGAGCACTAATTCCGGTTTTTCTAATTTATCTTTATAATTTGTGTATTCATTATCGATAAATTTGGTAGTACGAATATTATTCAAATTACTGAATAATTTCTTTAAAGAGGCATTTTGAGATGAAACGGGGAATTTCCCATTTTCATCCTTATATTGCCAGGTTGAATCTCTAAATGATATTTCGTAGTTATTTTTGGGATGCAGCACTGTAATAGTTTTAATATTTGTCTGCTTGATCTGAGCGATCATCTTATCACGCCATCTCTCTAACTTGCTGGATACGAGATAGGAAATATTTTCCTCCAAACGATAGACTTTGTTATCATCATCTTTTCGAGCTGGAGTGTTATTGCGATCCGAGCTTTCTCCCACCAGCGCAGAGCTGAGGATCTTATCTTTTTTGCCAAAGAAAGTTATCTTTGTAGCCAGGCTAACAGTCAATTTATAATTTGCCAAAGATTCTTCACTTTCCGCAATTGGCATTTTAGAAGTTTCCACACCAATTACAGTTTTAAAGAAATTCTCTAATTGTTTTTGGGCAACATCATATTGGATCGGCTTTACGATCTTCCAGATATCATTCTGTTTTTTCAAACGCAGAGTATCAGTAATATTGGAGATTTCTATCTCCCTTACGTCAGCTGAGTCAACGCCGAAAAAATCTATCCTTTCTTCAACATTATCATTCAATTTTGTGATAGCAAAGACAATAACCAGTATTACAAGAATTCCAAGGTATATTTTATTGTTTTTATTCATATAATTCTCCTATTATCTTTCTCTGTTGTAATTCTTTTCGATAGCGGAAGATACCTATGATGATCAATAATAAAGATGGAAAGAGTATATTGAGCCATCTTACAGCTTTTTTCATTCCGCTCGAGATCTCCTTGAGAGGTTTGTATTCTGTTTGACGTGATCTGATCTCTATCAAAGAGCCTTCTGAAGCTAAATAATCTACTGAATTTAGAACAAAATCTAAATTACTTTGGATCTGAGAGCCAATTCCTTCCTTGATGAAATCGGAATCTGCTACATAGAGAATTTTTCCCATATCGGTTTGCTTGATAGCTTCGAAGTGTGTATTATCGCTGGCAAAATAGCTTTTGAACGTTCCACTAAAGATACCTGCGATCACCTTTGGAGGATCGATCAGCATAGATTTGAGGTTTTTGTTCATGTAGGTCTGCACATTGATGTTCAATCTTGGTTTATTCACAGATCCGGAATTTCCCGAGGTTGAGAGTAATTCTTCAAAGATAAGATCTTTGGTGTTGGTCGTATCTATCTCGGAGGCATAAACCAGCTGCATTTGCTCGATGTTTTTCACGATGGGATTATCTGAGGTGAATTTGTGGATGAGAGGAAAGAAAGGGTAGCTTACGGGTGTCATCATGTTAAACATACCTCTTTTTTGTTGAACATTTACCTGTCCACATTCAGCATCTGTAACCAGATTTTCTTTGATATGGATCCCATAATGATTGAGAAGATCAAAAATATTAGTATTCATCACAGTAGCTCTTTGCGTTCTCATATCCGTATTAATTCTATCCTGAAGAAAAAGGATATTTCCACCGCTCATTTTATATTGATCCACATTATACAATTGTTCATTGGAAAGGGAATCTTCTAGACCGGCTATTACAAGAGTTTCCACTCCGGAATCAATAGCTTTTTTCAGATCGGTCTTGATCAGTTCATAGCTTTCGGAAATATTCTGACGTACTGTGGAGAATTTTGTATCTTTTTGTTGTTGTGGATAACCCTGCATTTGTTGTTTTTCTGTGCTGTAAAAAGCTATCTTCTTCAAACCGATAGAAGCGATCTTCTTTATTTTCTTGGTTACATCGTATTCCAGCCCTTGCGTATTCTTAATGAGTGGAATTGATTCAGATTTATCTCTGTAAAGAAAAACGAGTCCCATGTAGATCTTACGAACTACAAATTTATCATTTTCCACAACTCGCATAGAAGCGGGGAAGATCTGATGTTTTTGAGCTTCTTTTTTTAGCTCTTCTTCATCTGCCGGATCGATAAATTCAAACCTTAGTTTACCTTTGGAATAAGCTTGATATTCCGATAAAATATCTTTTGCAAATCGTCTGGAATCTGCATATTCTCCCGGTAGATTTTTGGAAAAATAGGCTTTGATCACAAGTCTATCTTCCAGATTTTTCACAGCTTCTTTACTAGCCTCAGAAAGAGAGTAAATATTTCCTTTGGAAAAATCGAATCGTTTAAAAACGGAAACGGATACAAGATTTACAAATATGATGATCGCAATAAATATTACGATTCCAATTGAAGTTTCTTTATTTAATTTCATGATTCCTCCTATTTCCACTTTCTCATTTTTAGAGTGTGAGTTGCCAATTTCAAAAATAGAACCGTGAGACTAAGGAAATATATGATATTTCTTGTATCGATAACTCCACGAGAAAGATTAGAAAGATGATAACCAATGCTGAGATATTGGAAAAATCCAACTAAAAAGCTTGGTATAAAATGAAGTGAGTACTGGATGATAAATAATATGAAAACAATGAAGAAACTTATGATGAAGGATACGATCTGATTATTTGATAAACTGGATGCAAAAATACCGATCGCGCTATAAACTGCTCCCAATAATAACATACCGAAGTAACCACAGAAAATCGCACCATAATCCAGGTTTTGGCCTAGTATCATAATTGTGAGTAAATGGACTAATGTAAAGGCTAGACCGATCCCGATAAGTCCAAGTGAAGCCCAGAACTTACCCATAATTATTTCAGAATCATTTATCGGATAAGTTGATAAGATCTCCAGGGTGCCATCATTATTTTCTTTAGCGATCAGTCCCATGGTAATCGCAGGTATGAAAAACAGGAAGATGATCGGTACAATTCCAAATAATGAACGTAGCTCGGCTACATTGTTAATAAATAGAGGACTGGAAAAGAACCAACCACTGATCAAGAGAAATGCTACCAGCAAAATATAAGCCACCGGTGTAGAAAAATATCCCTT
>LSCM01000182.1 GCA_001577185.1 Cloacimonetes bacterium TCS62
CTGATTCGATCTCTTTATCTTTTCTTCTCATTTTTTTCATATTTTCCTCTTTTTTCTAATTCATGATTAACATTTTACCGCTTATGCTCTTTATATCAGATATAAAATTTATCTTGTATAAATTCTGAATGGAGTTAAAAAAAAGATAACAATTGTTCTGGTCAAATTGTTTATAAAACGCTGTGGAATTATAACGATCTCGTTCAGATTTTATTCGTCTTAAAACCCTTCTCATTGTATATATTGGAAAATTGACAAAAATATCTTTGACAATTTGATAATTCCTGATATAAAAGAGATGAATATTGCATGAACAAGTAGAAATTTTTGTCGCTTAATAGTAAAATGGAGTATAGATGCGTAAAATTTGGATCGCATGTATTTTGTTATCATCAATTTTGATGGCTCAAATACGAAAACCAGCAGTTGCGGGTCAGTGGTACCCAAATAATGTGGAAGATTTAACACAAATACTGAACTCTTTTTTTAATAATGTGCATTTAACTGATCCCACAGATGAACCGATTGGAATTATTTCACCTCATGCTGGATTTGCCTATTCTGGTCAAGTAGCTGCTCATGGTTATTCATTAATACAAAATAAGCCTTACGATACAATTATCCTGCTCGGTTCCAGTCATCATTTTATGAAGAACGAAATTAGTGTCTATAATGGACAATTTTACGAAACTCCATATGGTAAAATTCCAATTGATAAGAAAATTGCAGAAAGGTTGATAAAATCCGATAAGAGAATTCTATTTGAACCAAAGATCCATAAGCCGGAGCATTCGATCGAAGCACAGCTACCATTTCTGCAATACAAATTAAACAATTTTAAGATAGTACCAATTTTAACTTCCAGCAATGATCTTTCCCTTTTGGATATTCTTGCAAAGGAGCTTTATGAGATAGTACAACAAAATAGTTCTCGAGAATTTTTATTCGTTTGCAGCACTGATATGTCTCATTACCATACTGATAAGATAGCAAGAAGAAAAGATTCACTAACAATTGACCTCATTTTGCAAAATAGATGGAATCAATTAAAAAAAAATATATTAACAGGTAAGTGTGAACTCTGCGGATATTACGCGCTTTACAGTTTTCTTAATGTAATGAAACATTTGAGTGATAATAATGCAAAACTATTAAAATATGCCAATTCTGGAGATATCTCCGGAAATAAACTCAAGGTAGTAGGTTATAGTTCGATCATATTTAATAAAAAAAAGGAAAAGATCATGGAAAAGAATGAGCAAATAGAATTATTGAAAATAGCGAGAAATAGTATTGCAAATTATTTAAAGAATAAAACAAGAACTACACCACAGAAACCAGATCAGAAGTTTTTAAGTAAAGAGAGAGCTGTTTTTGTTACTCTACATAAACATGGTAAATTACGAGGTTGCATAGGACATATGCAAGCAAAAATGCCATTATACAAAGCGGTAGCAGAAATGGCGGTATCAGCTGCTTTTGAAGATCCTCGATTTTCTGTTCTAAAAAGGGAAGAATTAGAGCAAATTGAAATAGAAATTTCAGTATTGTCACCTATGCAAAGAATTCACGATTACAAAAAGATCCGAATGGGTATTGATGGTGTTTTGGTAAAAAAAGGTTTCCGAAGTGGAGTTTATCTTCCACAAGTTGCAGAAGAAACTGGTTGGGATCAAGATACCTTCTTGCGTAGCCTGTGTATGTCTAAAGCAGGGCTATCCGGAGATTCATATAAAGATCCTGCTACAGAGCTTTATGTATTTCAAGTAGAGAAATTTAGTGAGTAATTATGGATCTTAGTTTAGGAAAATCCTGCTTTATATAACACAAAAACCTTCAGACTCCAGGTAGAATCTGAAGGTTTATTTATCTAACTACCTAGGGGGAGGATGTTAGATCTCTTGGTCAATATCCTTTAAGACTTTGATTTTTTTAAGACTTTTCAATTCTCTTATTTTTCTCTTAACATCGGGTCGTTCATGCAGGTTAAGCTGTTTAATTACCTTCAAATCCTCTAAATTCTCTCCAATTTCTTCTAGATCAGCAATAGATTTTTCGATTCCATCAACCAAGATTTTTATCTCACCATCATCGATAGAAACTTTTACATCCATATCTTCAGCGAACGAATTTTTTCTCTTCTCAATTTGAACTTTTTTTACAATTTTATCTCCATCTCGAAGTAAAGTTAATTCAATCTCCTCACCAATTTCCTTTTCCATTACAATTTCCCGAATTTGCAAATCACTCTTACCATCTACCGCTACTATCTCATCATCTTTTTTCAGTCCCGCTTTAGCAGCTGGTGCCTCGGGCATTACCTCTTCGATTATTCGACTTCTTAACAGTTTAGAATCACCATTTTTTTCAATTTTCTCCTCTTTTATCTTGAGTTTTATACCTATCCATTTATCCGATGTAGGATGAGCATATTTATAAAATAGTACTTTTTCCGGCACATCAAAATCCTCAAACAACTCCATCTCCTTATGATAAAAACTTTTTAGATCTTCCTGCTCACCTAATATCAAACTTATCTTATGTGTTTTGTTATTTCTGAAGATCTGTAGTTTAATCTTTTGTTCAGGTTCAAAATTATTTAGCATATTTATCAACTGGTCAACAGTATAAACTTTTTCAGAATTGAATTTCAAAAGAATATCTTCTTCTTTCAAACCTGCTTTATCAGCTGGGGAATCTTTTACAATATCATCCAATAAGATGCCATAATTTTCATCAAATTCTAATTGTTTTCTGATATTATCATCGATTTCCTCTAAATATACACCAAGATAAGCTCGTTTATTAATTTCTGGAGATTTCTTTTCTGCAAGTTTAATCCTGGTATTTTCAATATCTCCGTTACGAATATATTTAATTTTAATTTTTTGCATTGGTTTATAATTCGATAGCATTTTTTTAACTTGATCTACAGTATAAACCTTATCACCATCCAATTCTAGAATGATATCTTTTTCTCTTAAACCTGCCTTTTCAGCTGGGCTACTATCTGAAACCTTTTTGACTAGCACACCATGGGTTTCTTTTAAATTACTAAACTTTTGTGATCTTAACTCATCTAGAAACACTCCCATACGAACATCAGTTTTAGCAACCAAAGAAGTGACGATCAGTACAAAACAGGCAAAAATAAGTAAATTTCTTTTCATTTTTTCTCCAATGGATAGTTAGAAACTAACTTCCTTGAATTTTCTTTTTTT
>LSCM01000183.1 GCA_001577185.1 Cloacimonetes bacterium TCS62
AAGTTAAAGAATAAGATTTATTGACATCCACTTTAATAAAAAAAAAATGACAAAAATTAAAAAAATATGGAGGAGAATATGATTAAAAAAATAATACTATCTCTAGTAATGATAATATTAGTGAGTAGTTTATTAGCGGAGAAATCGTTAGAAAGACTTGGAAATGAAGCTGAATATGCTGCGGATGAATTGTTTTCTGCGAAAAATTATGAAAAAGCTGCTATAAAGTATGAAAAAGCTGTAGAAAAATTTGAAGCTGCTCGTGATGAAGACGGAATTGTGGTAAAAAGAAAAATTGCTCGAGTACAAGACAAACTTTTTAAAGCATATTATTTTTCTGGTGCTTATCTTAAGAGTATTGCAGTTCTAAAAATTCAATTGAAGGAAGATCCCAATAGTTCAAAAATAGCTCGAACGATAGCACAAATTTATGATAAAAAACTAAAGGATCTAGATAATGCTATTGAAACTTTGGAAAAATTTGATGCTACGAATTCAAAATATATAATAAAAAAGAAGATCGCTTCTTATTATACTGAGAAAAAGGATTATGCTAATGCTTTAAAATGGTCTAAAAAGACTTATAAGATAAAACAGGATTCAAGAGTTATTAAGAATATTGCTAGTTTATATCTTAAATTAGATAAAAAAGAAGAAGCAGTTGAAGCTTATGAAAATTTTATAAAGACAAATCCGAATGAAAGAGTTTTAACTAGGACCTATAAAAACATGGGTGCGCTTTATGATAAAATGAATAATGCTAAGAAAGCGATCTTGTATTATGAAAAATCTAATCAGCTTACCTATAATAATAATATCACTTTAGTTCTGATAACTAAATACTATGATAAAGATGATTATACAAATGCCTTAAAAAAAATAGCTCTTTTATTAAAGAATAAACCCAATAATTCTGATGCTCTATATTACAGAGCTATGATCAATTATAATCGTGGTAATATGGAAAAAGCAAAACAGGATTTTAAGCAAATCACGTCAGATCCAAGATATAAAAAGATTGCTGATGGTTTTATAGAAAGCATAGAATCGGAATGATTTAGGTGAATTATGAGAGATTTAATTATAGCTGGAAATTGGAAAATGAATAAAACTTTTTCCGAAACGGAAGAATTTTTATTAGAGTTAACCAAACGAACTGATGATAAACAATTAAATGATGTGAAAATTATTATCTGTCCACCGTCATTGTACTTTGAAATTTGTTCTGATTTTACGCAGGATAGAGAAATTTCTATAGGTGCTCAAAATGTAAGTGAACACGAATTTGGTGCATACACGGGAGAAATTTCTGCTCCAATGTTAAGCTCGATGGATCTGGATAATTGCATCGTCGGGCATTCCGAGCGCAGGAAATATTTTGCAGAATCAGATAAAATAGTAAATTCTAAGATAAAATCGTTATTGGAATATGATATTGATCCTATTGTTTGTATTGGAGAAAGTTTATCTCAAAGAGAGAAAGGCATAACAAAAGATGTTATTCAACAGCAATTGAGTGGAGCATTTAAAGATATTGATCTAAATTCTAATATAATAATTGCCTATGAACCAATTTGGGCTATAGGAACTGGAAAAACTGCAAGTTCAAAACAAGCTCAAGAGATCCACAAATTTATACGAAACTGGATTAAAAAAGAGTATTCAAACAAAATTGCAGAAAAAGTTCACATTTTATATGGTGGCAGTATGAAACCTCATAATATTGAAGAACTGATCAAACAACCTGATATCGATGGTGGATTGATTGGTGGTGCTTCTTTAGTTACAGAAAAATTTAACAAGATGATCGATGTGGCGATCAGTATGAGAAAGTAATGCTGGATATTAAATTTATACGAGATAATGTCGATCTGGTAGAAGATGCAATCAAGAATAAGAATGAAACAGTAAATCTTGATTTAGTACTAACACTGGATAAAGAAAAACGCAAAATCCAATTTGAATATGATACTTTACGGTCAGAGCAGAATAAAATTTCTCAACAGATACCAAAGCTGAAAAAAAAAAATAAGGATGTATCTAAAGTAATCGATAACCTAAAAAATTATTCTTCCAAGGTTAAAATACTAGCATCAAAGCTTGCAGAAGTTGAGGAACAATTAGAAAAAGAGCTGCTTAAAATTCCAAATCTTCCCAATTCTGATGTTCCGATAGGTCAGAATGAATCTGACAATAAATTTCTGAGAGATTGGGGTGATAAACGAAAATTCGGTTTTCAACCTAAAAAACATTTAAAAATCTGCAAAGAACAAAAACTTTTGGATATTAAACGTGCTGCAAAAATTTCTGGTAGTGGATTTGTTGGATTTCAGCATAAAGGTGCTAAATTAGCACGAGCTTTAATTAATTTTATGCTGGATTATCACATTGAAAAACATAACTACAAAGAGATCTCTCTTCCAGTTATAGTTAATAGAAAAACGATGACTGGTACCGGTCAATTGCCTAAGCTTGCTGATGATATGTATCATATTGAAAAAGATGATTTGTTCTTAGTACCAACCTCAGAAGTTTCTGTTACAAATTTATATTCAGGTGAAATATTGGGGTTAGAAGATCTTCCGCAAAAGTTTATTTCTAATAGTCTGTGCTTTAGAAGAGAAGCAGGCTCTCATGGGAAAGAGACAAAAGGTTTACAACGTGTACATCAATTTAGTAAAGTTGAAATGGTTAAATTTGTAACTCCAGATACTTCTTACGAAGTTTTGGACGATTTGCTAAATGATGCTGAAGATATTTTACAAGCTCTTGAGCTACCATACAGGATTATTTCATTAGCAACTGGAGATCTTAGTTTTGCTTCTGCAAAAACGTACGACCTGGAAGTGTGGGCACCTGCTACTGAGAGGTATTTGGAAGTTTCGTCTGTCAGCAATTTTGAAGATTTCCAAGCTCGCAGAGCATCAATCAGATATCGTGATGTAAATGGGAATGTACAGTTTGTGCATACATTAAATGGTTCTGGATTAGCAATACCAAGAACATTTATTGCCATCCTGGAAACTTATCAAAATGAGGATGGAACTATCACTATTCCGAAAGTATTAAGACCATATTTTAATAATGAGAAAATATTGTAATTTTATTTACAAATATTATTCTCATATAGCATAAGAAGTTAAATATAATTGATGTCAATCTGGAAGGAAAAAAAATTTAAAAAACAAATATATCATTTGACATAAA
>LSCM01000184.1 GCA_001577185.1 Cloacimonetes bacterium TCS62
AGTTGTCCCAGGGAATTCCTACAAAAAAGCTCCCGAATTCGGGAGCTTTTTTTCCTTTGAGTTTTATAATGATTTAATATTTACTCAAGAACTCTAGATTTCTTTTTTGCTATAAAACTGTATACAACAGGCAGTAGGATAAGTGTGAGGAAAGTAGCACTGATCAAACCACCAATAACCGTAAGAGCCATTGGAGCTTTCAATTCGGAACCTTCTTGTGTACTAAGTGCCATTGGCAGCATTCCGCCCATGGTAGTAATAGCAGTTATTAGAACCGGACGCAATCTATCCTTTCCTGCTTGAATTATAGCATCTCTTTTTTGCATACCTTTTGCTCTCAGTTGATTCATGTGATCAATAAGGACAATTCCGTTATTAACAACAATTCCGGAGAGTACAATACCACCAACGAAACTAATTACCGATAATGTAGTTCCAGTCATACCAAGGATGAACATAACTCCGATAACTGCAAGTGGAATTGTGAACATCACAATGAAAGGTTGCCGTAATGATTCAAATTGCGATGCCATCACGATATAGACCAAAACGACAGCCAAAAGTAAGGCTAATGACAGAGTTTTGAAAGCTTCTTGCATATCCTCAAAAGCACCACCGATATTTAAGAAATATCCCTCTGGCAGATCATCTACAATATCCGAAATTTGGGTTTGAACATTTTTCACCACGCCGCCCATGTCCTGAGTACCGCTGATATTAGCTGAAACAGTAACTTTTCTGGTTTGTCTTTCATGGCTAATTACGCGTGGTCCTTCAGCATACTCAATGTGAGCAATTTGATTTAGAGGTATAGAAAAGCCAGCCGGTGAAACTAAGGCAATGTGCATAATATCTTCAAAGCTATTACGATTTTTCTCATCCAATCTGACCTTAATATCGATCTCTTCTCCCGCTTTACGGAATATCCCGGCTTGTGTGCCTACAGAAGCGGTTTTGATAGCGGAAGCAATTTGGTAAGCTGTAAATCCATATTTGAATGCTTTATCTTTATCGATCACTATGTGTGCCTCTGGTTTACCAGTTTTTACCGAATTAGTTACATCGCTAACGTGTTCTAAATCTTGTATCCTGTTTTCTATCCTTTTGGCAAATTCTCGCAGGAGTTGCATATCTTTTCCAAATATTTTTATCTCGATCGGATCTGCTTGTCCTTGTCCCATCATCTGTTCGCGAGAGAGGAAATTGATCTCAGCACCTTTGATATCGGGTAATTTTTCTCGTATTCTATTTTGGATCTCTTCATAGCTTATGGTTCGATCCTTTTGCATATGCAGCCGAGCGAATACTTGTGCCTCATTCACCTCTTGCGGATTAGTAGGATCTGCTTGTGCTTGTGCATCAGACATTGGTCCAACAAGAGCCATAACATTCTGAACTCCATCAACCTTCACAAATTGATCTTCTATTTGTCTTATGATAGCATCAGTATCTTCTAATGAAGTTCCTACGGGAGCTTTTACATGTAAGGCCATGATCGGGATATCTTGCTCCGGCATAAATTCTGTTCCGATCATACCAAAAATTGGAATTAATAAAGAAACGATCAACAGAGCAACAACGATGATAATAGTCTTACCTTTATGATCTAAAGCCCAATTTAATAATTTTATGTATCTTCTTTTAATGCCTTCAAACATCTGCTCCGATCTATCTTGTTCCGGTCTTGCAGTCTTTTTTCGGAAGATAGCAGAAGCGATTGCCGGAACTATCGTTAAAGAAACAAATAAGGAAGCGGCAAGTGAAAATGCAACTGTGAGTGCAAGTCCGCGCACAAGAACACCCGTCATTCCTTCAGCAAAGATCATGGGGAAGAAAACTGCAATCGTAGTTAAAGTGGATGCGGTTATTGCCATAGCAACTTCGCTAGCACCAACTTTCGCTGCTTGTACTTTCTTTTTACCAAGTTCAATATGCCGATAGATATTTTCGATCACAACGATCGAATTATCAACTAACATACCAACACCCAGCGCCAAACCTCCTAACGTCATTATATTCAAAGAAAAATTAGCAAGATAAATTGAGACCATAGTTGCAACTACCGAAATTGGTATAGCGAGCGATATGGCCAAAGTAGGTCGCCAATTCCTTAAAAATAGGAACATAATCATAATAGCTAGAATTCCACCGATAAATAGATTCGACATAGCTCCGGAAGTAACTCTGGAGATAGGCAAACTCATATCCATGATATCATTGAACTGCATATCAACCTTGAATTCATCCTGAATTTTTGCCAATTCCTCTTTCACAACATTAGCAACGGTTATTGTATTAGCACCGGATTCCTTAGAAATCATCATCATCGCTGTGGGTTTTCTATTTGTACGTATATGATATCTCTTTTCTTTATAACCATCTTCAACCTGTGCAATATCTTTCAAATATATTGTATTGCCTTCATCGGTCATCTTGATCGGGAGATCTTGTATCTCCTTGATAGATTTATATTGTGCCACTGTTCGCAAAAGAAAATCATTCTTTCTTTTCTGGACATAACCAGCAGACATATTTATGTTCCCGGCAGCTACAATTTGCACTATCTGGTCAATTGCAATATTGTATTGTTCTAGTTTCGCTTTATCAACTATGATCTGCTTTTCAAGTTCATCTCCACCCATTACCATCACAGATGCAACACCGGATAGCTGTTTAACTTTTGTAGCAACTTCATCTTCCAATGTTTTTCTAAGCTGATAAGTATCCTCTCCCCCGGTAACTCCATACATAAGAATTGGCATTTGAGCTAAGCTGAACTTCATAACAAGAGGTCTGGAAACATCTTCTGGGAGATAATCTGCAATTTGGTCTATCATATCACGCAGATCCTGAGCCGCAAAATCCAGATTTGTACCCCAATTGAATTCCACCATGATCAGTGAACTGTTCTCCATGCTCTCTGATTTTAGATTTTTAATATTCTTAACTGTAGCGATTGCTGTCTCGATCGGTTTCGTTACTGTTTCTTCCACATCCTGAGAAGATGCTCCATCGTAAGTGGTAATAATGGAAATTACTGGATAGTCCATATCCGGGAACATTTCCAATCCCAACTTTGAAAATGATATTCCACCCAAGATCAGGATGAGAATTGTAAGCATAAGTACAGTAATTCTTCTATTCACCGAAAATTCTGGTAATTTCATATTTTACTCCATTTATAA
>LSCM01000185.1 GCA_001577185.1 Cloacimonetes bacterium TCS62
AACATTCCTTTTACCGGCAAATTTCACCTCTTCTTCAACTTCCTCTTTTTTTTGACAGCCATTGATTACAAGTATAAATACTGTGATCAGTAATAATATTTTTTTGTACATTATTCCTCCACTATATTAATGTATTTTTTCATTTCATATTTCATCAAAACAAAATCAAAGTAAGATTCGATAAGTTTCATCTTACTACTATACAACATCGTTTCAGCGTCCAAAAGTTCACTATTGATCGCCATTCCTTCCTCATAAAGTTGGTTAATGATCTTATGATTTTCTTCTGCTAATTTTGTTTCGGTTTTATTATCTTTTACAATCCTTGCCTTCGTGATCATTTGATTAAAAACATTCTCTGCTGCTAAAAGATAGTTTTCCTTAGTATAATCGGTTTTCTTCTGTGTTTTTAATAGTTCATATTTAGCCTTCTTTACTTTGGAAAAATTAGCCCCACTTGTAAAAAGCGGTAAAGATATTACAGCAGCTAGATTCCAGTTATCATTTCCATCGAGATCAAATTTATCATCACTTTCAAACTGATAATCGAATTGAAGGTTGAACGCTGGTAAGAAATTACCTTTTTGCATCCAATAGTTCTTTTTCATCATCTTTTTTGCTAGCTCCATTCCCATTAAAGTTCTACTGCTTGTCTTTACCTTTTCTAAAAATTTCTCTTTCGCTTCATCAGAGCTTTCGTTATCCATATCTGCATATCGCTTGATCTCATCATCGAAGATTTTAAGTTGAATTTCTGAAGGTATTTTTCCTTCTGAGCCTATTAGGTTTTCCCAATAAGAAATGATCTCTTTCATATTATTCTCGACTGCGAATCTTGCTGTTTTTGCGTTGTTTACTTTCACTTGCCACTGCAAAATATCCGAGCGTGTCGCTGCTCCTACTTCCTGCTTTTTCTCAACTGTTTTAAGATGTGATTGAGCGGATGATAAACTTTTTTCGTTCAATGTTTGAATGTCTTTGAGCTTTAAATAATTAAAATAGGTTGAAGCAACTGCATAAGAGATGTCGTTTTTTTTATTATCCAATGCTATTTTTTCCTGCTTCCTTGCTAGATCAGCTAATTGGTAACCAAAAAAAAGCTTACCACCGTTGAATATTGGCTGTTGCACGGTTATGTTATTCGTGTATGTTGTTTTCTCTACAGGGAACATTGCTGGAAATTGCATTCCTATACTTGGAATTTGTATTGGTTCATTTGCCTCTTTGTACGTTTCATCATCAATGCGAACTATTGTTGAATTAAAAGATACTTGAGGAAAAAAATTAGATAATGCATCATATTTCCCCCACCTGAAAGCACTTAAGGAAAACTTACTCGCTTGTATATCTTTGTTGTTTTCTTTTGCTAAATTGACAGCTTCATCAAGATTGATCTCAATCGAACAAAGGATAGTGAACAATCCTAATGTAAATAACAGTATAATTTTTTTCATATTCACCTCATTTAACTATTTTCCGTAGAAATAATTTTCCATAGATTTTTATATATTTTCTCACCTTTAGTTTTTAGGTCTAATCCGGAAGCCATGATATGGTAAATCATTGTACCTTCCGCTAAAGCATTTATCATAAATGCTAATGTTTCACAATCAATATTATCTTTGATCTTACCTAATTCTTGTGCTTGCCTGAACGCCTGAACTAGCATATTCTGATTTTTTAAATACAATTCTCCGTGTTTTTCTCTGATCTGGGGAAACTTAATAAATGCGAATGTCATTAACATATAAAAGTTATCAATATCGATATTTTCTGAACCTGTCATAGAAGCCAGAATTTGCGACATATTCGATAATGAGCCATAATATGCTTGTAAAATTTTTTTCACATCCTTAAATTCTGTATAAATCTTCTTCTCCAACTCTTCAAATTTGTTAAATAGATAATCAATAGCCTCTACAAACAGTTCTTCTTTATTTTTGAAATGATGATAAATTCCACCTTTGGAGACCTGTGACTCTTTGGCAACATCATTCATAGAAGTTGCATCATAGCCTTTGATTAAAAAAACCTTTAGTGCAGATTTTGTGATCTTACTTTTAGAATCCATTTATCCCTCACTTTCGAATTTTGTCAAACCGACCATTCGGTATGTTATTTATCCAAAATGAGATATTTTGTCAAATAAAAAATGGTCTTTCTTTTTCTCGTAAATTATTTTAAGATCGTAATGATTATCTTCGCAGAATAAACTTTAGTTACATATTTTAGTATTTACCCTACAGTAGGTTATTTTAATTAGAAATTTCAACTTAAGATTTGTTTTAATTTAGAATTATTAAAAGTTTTAATTATTTTTTCCAATAATTTGCTTAATTGGTCAAAATCATCCATAGATGCAATACAATTATGGCTGTGAGCATAACGTACCGGAACACCTATCACAATTGTTGGTATTCCTTGATTCGCGGTATGAAGTTGCCTACCGTCCGTTCCCCCACCTCTACGAACAGTCAATTGAGTTTTAATATTATATTCTTTTGCAATATCGGCAATATAATTTTTCAATTTTGGATTTACAAGCATAGTGGGGTCATAAACACGCACATGCACACCTTTTCCAACACCAGTTTGGGAATTATGCGGAATACCGGGTACGTCATCTGCCGGAGCTCCTTCCAAAACGATACAAACATCTGCCTTAGTAACATTTGCTATTGCACTTGCTCCACGAGTTCCCACTTCTTCTTGAACGCTACCTATGCAATGGATCGTATTAGGATGTTCTGTCTTAGAAGCTATCTTACCAGCTTCGATCACTGCTGCAATTCCAGCTCTATCATCAAATGCTTTAGAAAACATAAGTCTATTTTTAGAACTATAATGAAAATTAGTAACTGGATTGATCTGATCACCTAATTGAATTTTAAAGTTTTGTTTTACATCTTGTTTAGACTTAGCACCAATATCTATGAACATATTATTAATTTCTGGCTTAGAATTCTTCTTATTTCTAAGAAAATGAACTGGGACAGCACCAATAATCCCTGGAAATTTTTCACCCTCAGAATTTATTACTACTACGGGCGAAGAAAGCAGTGTATTTGGGTTCCAACCACCGATAGGTTGAATTTTTAGAAATCCTGATTCAAGAATATCAGCTACAATAAAACCGATCTCATCCATATGAGCTATGAACATGATCTTTGGTTTT
>LSCM01000186.1 GCA_001577185.1 Cloacimonetes bacterium TCS62
AATTCTTTCTACAGGATGAGCAGCTATGAAAAGATTATCAGGTTGATGTAATTTTTTTATTTCGGTTAAATTTCTATCCGGCTTATTTTTAAACCAAATCTCTGCGCTATCACCTGCACCCTCGATAAACTCCGGATGATTAATAGACAACATATGTACATTTTTTCCATGAGAATTTCCAATTGAAACTTCTTCACCAGCTATAGCTCTAAATTGAGTATCATCACATTTTTTGCAATTATCTCTCATTTTATGCCAAATTGGTAATTTTGGATCGTATTTTGTATATTCAGAAGTGTTATCATCCAGGTCATAAGAATGATCAGTAACGAACAACCAATTTAATCCCATCACTTTAGCTAGTTTTGTAGTTGCGGCAATATCTGCGCCAAATTCAACTTGATCTGACGTATGGATACTATGATAATGAGATTCTCCTGCAAACCAATTAGGTAGTTTTGGAAGATCTTCTTCAGCATAATAAGTCTGGAAATATTGCAAGTTGATATCAGGATAATTATCGTTAAAGAACTTTTTATTTTTACCACGTAGTTTTATCTCGAACTGAATAGAAATTTTTAATAATTGTTCCGGTTGCAGAGAAGAAATATCTACTTCCATAATTTCTGAATAATATTTATGTTTAATTATCTTCTGTATATCCAAAATTTTATTTATATTTTTTTCTTTCGCAAAGATTTTTATTTGTATAGTTTCAAGTGTAATGGGGAAGAGATGACTATCTTTTATAATAACTAAAATCGGTAATTTAGTAGAAATCGATTTTATCAGTCTGCTCGGTAGATCTGCAATAATCTCCGGTTCTTTTTTAAAATATTTTGGAAACAGGTATTTCAAATGGTAGTGAATTTCAGCGTAGGAGATCAATAACGGTAAAAAGTTCATATAATAAAACCTCCAAGGAAAACCTTGAAGGTTAAGTATAGTCTCATCTTAAATCGATTACGGCAACCAATTCGGATCTATGATATTTTTAGATACTTTATTTTCTGCTAAACCAAATGGTCCTTTTGGAAGATAGTAGAATATTTTTGCACCAACTTTTCCAAAGTTTTCATTTGTTACAGCAATTACAGTAGTATCTGTAACAGAATAATCAAAGAGGAACTGATCTTCAGTTTTATCTAATTTATCTGAAATATTTAGCAGATCATCACCGGTATAATTATTGTTTTCATCTAACTTGACAACTGTATGCTCAAATATGTAATATCCATTATTAGGATTTTCTTTAAATTTTACATCAGCACGTGCAATAACTTGAACATTTTTGATCGCTTCAGCTATCTTTTTCTTATTCTCTCTATCGACTCTTAAAGGTATGATCAATGTGAAAATAATTCCCACTAACATTATTATCATTAATAACTCAATTAATGAAAATTTCTTCTCTTTTTCTATTGATGAATTCTCAGCCATTTTTCCTCCAATTATTTAATTTCAAAAAATTTGAATTTAAAGGCATTTGTCAAACAATTTCTGAGAGATACTAAAAAAAATCAAAATAAAAATAATAAAATAATTCACATATAATTCAGAATATTTATCATTTTATAAAAAATCAAAAATACTTTACAATAAGATCGTCCAAATAAAACTGTAATTTAATAAATATTAAGAGGAATGAAATGAGAAAACTACTTTATATAGTTATTTGTTTAATAATTGTTTCAGGCTTATTTGCAACGATAGATCTTAATCGAGCTACTCCTGAAGAATTAAAGACTTTGCCAATAAGTAGTTCACAGATAGATGATATAATTGATTATAGGTTTCATATTAGTTTTTTTGGCAGCATCTACGATCTAAGAAACATTGAATCTATCGATCAAAAAACGCTAAATAAGTTAAAACCGTTAGTTACAGTTTCTCACTATAATGCCTTAGATGAAGCTGAAGCGCGTAGAAATGAAATAGCCTATCTGATAGAGCGACTTGGTAGCAATGAAGGTTTACAAGAAGGAATGAGTGATGTATGGGAAGATTACCTACTCTCGCCAAGAAATATTAATAAACTAGCATTCTCAGAAATTCTCAGCTTACCAAATGTATCACCGATCGATGTTGCAGCTGTTATGAAAAGAAGAGCTTATGGTGATACATTAGCCAACTATCGCGATTTGAGACATACCCCTGGGATCTCTTATTACGGTGCTAAGAACATGCAAAATTACGTTTTTTATCAAGATAAACCAATTTCTCAAAAATTATTTATAGATTACCAAATGAAATATAATGACGCTCCCTATACAGATGATGATAAAGAAATGTATATGGAATCTATGGCGGAGGGCAGTATAAAACCTCAAACTTATTGGGGACTTTACAATATGGAATATGACAGAGCAGAAGTGATGCATAAATTTCGAGCTCGTTTTAAGAATGAATGGAAAGCTGGAATGTTACTGAATTCTGAAAAAGGTCAAGAATATTTATCAAATGAACAATTGGAAACTGCTTTCGATAATAGTAAATATTTTCTTGGATTTGAAAAGGAGATAGATCTTCTTGGTAGAAATTATCTTAAGTTTTATGCAGGCAATTACCGGGCAACATTTGGAGAAGGCTTAGTTATGGAAAATACCGATTATTACAGTCCAAGAAAAACTGGATTTGGGTTTAATAAAAGAATCTTGGGGATAATTGGTGATGTTTCCAGAACACAAGAGTATGCCTTAAAAGGTTTTGCCATGGATTGGAAACGCAATAATTTGAATGCTGTTCTGTTCTTCTCAAAAGATAAAAAAGATGCTGTAATATATGACAGTAATAGTAATGGTAAAATAGATGATGAGGATGATGTCTTTTCGTATATTTCTATGACGAAACGCTTTTCCAATGATGAACTATTATATGCTGAGGAATCTTACGGTGGAGTTACGATTGCTCCTAGATTAGATGCACTTGATGAACAAATTATCGGTGGGCATTTCGAATATGCTCCCTTTATTGGAACTCATATTGGGTTTACCGGATATGAAGCGGTTTATGATCGAGATTTTGTAATACCGGAGGAAGATGAATTAAAGAACATTCTAATTCCTGATATTGAAACAGCAGAAGAAAAATGGAAGATTACCAATAATGAAGTTTCTTCTCTTTATTCCACAAAATCAAATGAGATCGGTGATAGAGATT
>LSCM01000187.1 GCA_001577185.1 Cloacimonetes bacterium TCS62
GAATTTACTGCTGTACGTCCCTGGTTATATACTCATAAGATCCTGCATAATAAATTTTCACATGATGGAATTGGGCTGGGGTTTCCTGATGGCAGCAACCTTCTGCAATATGCTGGTGAATTTCATTATGGTTTTTTTAAGAATCTTTCGGTTAACTTACATGCAGCATACACAATTCAAGGTTCTGATGGAAATGATTTCAGTATAAATTATAAAGACAGACCAGATGATACTGCCACGTGGCTGGAGGGTGATAAAACTGAACATTCAGAGTTACGAACAACAATTCGATGGCAACCACTTACTCATCATAAATTATTGTTTGGACATTTAGTTGAAAAGCTGGATGGCAATGAGCTGCAACATCAATTAAGTATTAGTTACCAAGCTTCCTATTAATCTATGGATCCATTTATATTTTTATTTACGTTATTTCTAATAATTCTTGCTGTTGGGATATTACGTTCCTGGCAGATTGATAATGTAAAAGAGCTTAAGTACTCAATTTTAATAGCCTGCAGGAATGAAGAAAATAACTTACCGAACCTGTTTAAAGCCCTTTCTAATTTAAATTATCCCAAAGATAAATTTGAGATAATAATTGTCGATGATGCTTCTCGAGATAATTCTCCAAATTTGATCAATGAATTTTGCAGTAAAACCCCCAATGCACAAGCTTTTTACTTACAAAATAAGAGTGAAGAATATCTGGGAAAAAAGGCAGCTTTGAAATTAGCTGCTGAAAATGCAAAATTTGATATATTACTTTTTACCGATGCAGATTGCTTCCCACAACCCCAATGGATTAAATCATATAACAGATATTTCTCAGATAAAACGGGTTTTGTTGTTGGAAGTTATATCGAGAAAAATGTTGGTGGAATTAGAAAATTTGGTAATAAATTATCAACTGGTATTTATGCTAGCACAATTGGATTGGGAATACCTTTCAGTGCTGCTGGAACAAACATGGCAGTCCGCAGAAATGTATTTCAACAAGTGAATGGTTATGAAACGATAAAGCACAATATTTCAGGAGACGATAAACTATTGTTAAAATTAGTTAGTAAAACTTCTTGGAAAATCGTTTATAATTCAGATGAACCTGTAATTACAAAGGTAAGTTCGTCTAATGCACATCAAAGGAATAAGCGAAAATATGGAAAGTTTACGATGTCTTCGTTATTTTTTCAGATTTTATCAATAATTGTATTTATCTTTTATCTCTACTTAGCATTTAGATTATTCTTTTTTCAAGATTGGTTAAATGTGATTTTATATATGATAGGAGCCTCTCTTTTTTGGCTTGCTAATATTCGTAAACATAATTATGGATTTAAGTTAATTGATCTACTCTATCTAATTATATATCCTTATTATTTGATTTATTATTCAATTATTGGAATAACTGGAAAGTGGGAATGGAAAAACTAACAAAAAGCAGAATATTTTACATTATCAAGATTTTATTATCTCTGATAATTTTATATTTCATTTTCAGAAAGATCGATTTTCATCAACTCTATAACACATTCAGAGAATTCAAAATTATCTACATATTAGTTATCGTGTTAACAGCTGGAATAAAAATATTCATTGAATATGAAAACTGGGGATATTTTTTAAAAATAAATCCTGATTATAAACCAAAGAAGGCAGAGATATTCAAATCACATATGATTGGTCATTCGTTGCGATTTCTTATTCCTGGAGGTCATGCTGTAATTGGAAAAATGTATTTTGTGAAAAATGAGAAAAAGCTGTCTTTTATGTCTATTGGAGTTGAAAAATTTTTTCAAATATGGATAAATTTGCTGTTTGCTAGTTTCGCTACCATCTTCTATTTTAGAAGACAATTCATTCTACCAACAATACTTGCGTTTATTTTTATTTTGTTCTTACCATTCATCGTTTACTTACTTAAGCATCTAATTAGAAAAGAAAATCTAGCAAAATATTTTAAACAGTATTTGAAGATCATTCCCCGAATATTTTTAATGCAAATAATCTATATGTTCATCACGATCTTTCAATACTTCATATTACTGAATACCTTTATAAACTTCCATTTTTTCTCGGCAATAATTTCAATTCCGCTAATATTATTTTCCAATTTAATTCCAATTACTTATGCGGGTTTAGGATTGAGAGAAAAATTTGCCATAGAAGTTCTAGCTAAGTACAATATTTCTTCTGAGACTGCAATAGCTGTATCATTAACTGTTTTCTTATTCAATGTTTTGCTACCTGCTTTAATTGGAATACTCTTTATTATCAGAAGTAAAAAACAGTCTAAATAGGTCAGGATAGCCTATACTTTGGATTCTTCAACTCTAATTTTTACACCTTCCAAGCAATTTCTACAAATTGGTATCTGCTTTCGGTCTGTAAGGATTTGATCACGTATTTTGGTAATGGCAGAATTCTTCCATAGTTTCGTTACATCAGAATTCATTACATTACCCACAGGATATTCTCCATCTTTATCAAAACAGCAAACAGCCACATCTCCATTCCAGTTAACAACTGCATTCGTCCAGATCCTGCGACATCTATTTTTAATGCCGAATTTCAATTCAAAATTATCACCATTCACTTTGTAACGCCGGTATTTAGGATTCTCTGGTAGAAAGTTTTTAATATCATCTTTGGAATAGATCTGAACACTTTTTAATTCCAGGTTATCAACCTCTAATTCTTTCGCCATTAGCTTAATATCTTCAAGTTCATGTTCATTATGTTTCATCACTAAAAATTGCCACCGTAGAAGAGGATTTTTTTTCCCAGACCTTTTACGTGCAGCGACGATATTTCTGACATTATTAATTATCTGTTTAAGATCCCCATTAACTCGATACTTATTATAAGTTTCCTGGGTTGTGCCATCTAGCGAGATAATCATCGAGTCAATTCCTGAATTAATCACGTCATCTGCATCATAATCAATATTACCATTTGTGGAAACTAAAGTAAACAGCTTTTTATCAGAAGCATACTTTACCATTTTAGAAAACTCTTTGTTCAAATATGGCTCACCCTGATTCCAAAGAACGACCATGAAGGCAGTTTTATGTACATCATCAATTACCTTTTTAAAAACTTCAAAGGTCATATAACCTTTCTCTCTTTTTAATGTACCATTTCCAGTTGGGCAAAGAGGACA
>LSCM01000188.1 GCA_001577185.1 Cloacimonetes bacterium TCS62
TTAAAAAATAAAGCATTGCTTTTGAAATAGTATGAAGAAATTTGCTTGTAACATACGTGCCCACAAACAGCCAGAAGAAAAGCGGAAGAGTCGTGGCGCACGTCAACCATTAATCAACATTCCGCTTCGCTCCATGTTGATTAACGCCGGCGTGTCCCCTATAATAAACTCGCAACCGGAGCGAAGCAGAACGTCGTTTAACATCACGTTCACGGGAACTCGCAAATCGGCAACCTATAATTTCTTACTTGAAAAGACTTTGATTTGCTCGTTTATTATCATCTCACTTATCGCATTAGAAATCGAAACGATTTCACTGCTCAAGGCGAGATGACGTGACACGCCGGCATTAGGCACAGCGTAAAAGAAAAGAAGGTTTGCATGAATGCAAAAAAGATTACATTAGTTTTAATACTAATTATAGTTCACTCTCTTTGTTTCTGTCAGGAATATTGGGAAGTAATTTATGAAGACGAAGCAACTATTCGTTGTATAGAAAAGGATATAATCGGAAATTTGTATTTAGGTACTCAAGACTGTATGTATATTTCTTATGATAATGGATTATCATGGAATGAAACAAACTTTCAAGGGTGCTGTATTTCTTTTCTATTTGAATTAGATACTCTTTTTGTAAGTAATGTCGATGGAATTTATATATCTTTTGATAATGGAGCTACGTGGCAACTTACAAATTTCCCAGCAACAGCAGGTCCAATGATGAAAGATTCTTCTAATAATCTATTTGCCGCTAATTGGGGGCATATTTATAAATCGACTGACGATGGTAATGCTTGGAATATAGTTTTATCTACAAATTCCAACGAAATATTTAATGATTTAATTGAAACTTCTGAAGGATTGTTTGCAGCTTCTCAACATTATATGGGTGAAGGTGGTCTTTACCGTTCTATAGATCAAGGAGACAACTGGGAATTAATCGGTTTAAATTATCATTTCCTGAGCTCGTTGGCAATAAATTCCAATGGAGAACTTTTTGCCGGAAGTAGAGGACATTACACGCAGGCCATCGGTGGTGTTTATCGATCTTCTGATAATGGTGAAACATGGGAAACATTAACTAATCAATTCTATGTAACTGATATGGTTATAGATTCACAAGATAGAATTTTCGTTGGTTGCAATGAATATACTGGGTTTGTATGGATGTCAGAAGATGATGGTGAAACTTGGAATCAATTAGAATCTCAAATAATGACTATAGCAGAAATTCAATACCTTACAATTTCTGAAGATGATCACCTATACGCCATAAGCTATGGAGATTATCCTGTTAATAAAGTATATCGAAGTTTGGATTCTACGAAAATAAACGGAAATACTATTAAAATCAATTCATGCGAATTATCTAATTTCCCAAATCCATTTAATCCCAATACACACATTCGCTTTGCTTTAGACTATAACAGTCATATTAAACTTGTGATCTACAATACAAAAGGTCAGAGCGTGAGAACCTTGGCTAATGAGAATGTATTGGATGAGTTATTCTATGAGTATAGCTGGAATGGAATGGATGATAATGGCAATCAAGTATCTTCCGGTATCTATATGTATAAGTTAGTTACCGATCAAGAGACATTTACCAAAAAGATGATAATGCTGAAATAATCTTTCACATATTGTCCGTTCATTGGTTTATTTAACTGATGAGCGGACGATTTAATTGAGAATGAAGCAGATAACAAGTCGCTCAGTGCTCAGATAGGAAAAATCTTAAATGAAAGAAGAGTTCAATTTGAAACAAAAGGTCAACCTTTAAACATTACAAAAGAGAATGACGGTAGTGTATCTTCATTTGATAAAATGATTAGTGGAGCATTAATAAAATTATTATATTGGTTAGGAGTTATTGGAATAGTTATTACTGGAACATTTATGTTTCAAGATTATGATACACTCTTGTTGGGTATAGGTTTAATTATAGTAGTAAATCTCATTTGGAGAATTATTTGTGAAGGAATGATTGTTATTTTTAAAATTTTCGAAAAACTTAATCAAATTGAGAATAAGTTATAGATTTAATGGTGAGTAGATATACTCATCTTTTTTCTTGCCTAATTTTGAACAATTATCAAACTTGCGAAAAATCGGGGAGGTAGATAAATGTATAATAAAGAAGCAATGAATGAACTGAAGAAATTGTTGTTAAGTCAATTCCCAAACCTTATCGATAAAATTATTTTGTATGGTTCTAGAGCCGAAGATAAAGAGACTGAATATTCTGATTATGATATTTTACTAATCCTAAAGCAAGATTATGATTGGAAGTTGAAAAAGAAAATCAGAAATACTTCATATGACATTGATTTAGATTATGAAATCTTAACAGATGTGAATCTTATAAGCTATAATGAATTAAATTCCATAACAGGAGAACTTCCATTTATTCAAAATGCTTTAACAAAAGGAATTATTATATGAGTTTATCTGTCGAATCGAGGAGAAATATCATTAAACATCTAATAATGAAAGCACACAAAGCTGAGCAGGATGTGAAATTGCTACTGAAATCAGATAGCTTTGTTAGTGCAACCAATAGAATGTATTATGGAATTTTTTATATTATTTCTGCTTTAGCAGTTAAGAACGAATTTTCAACCTCCAAACACTCTCAATTAATCGGATGGTTCAATAAAAATTTTGTGAGATATTCTAAAGTCGAACCTAAAATTGGAAGAATTATTCATAATGCATTTGACCAAAGACAGGAAGCAGATTATAATCCATTATCAAACTTTCAATACGATGACCTTTTTGAAGATTTCAAAAATATGCAGGAAGTTATTAGAGTAGTTGAGAAATTGATAAATGAAGAGAAAAGCACTTAACAAAGCTATCCACAAGCCGTTTTGAGAGATAATTTCGAGCTGAAGTTTTTAATTAAATTTGGGTGCAAAACTTTCAATTTTTAGATTTGATGGCTCGTGGCATAGCCCAACTATTAAGTACCATTGTAAAATATTGGAGGAGTAATGAATAAAAAGATTTTTGTTGTTTTTGTAATGTTTGTTTTATATTCAAATATTACAGCCGTTTATCACAAAATTGCTCATTTCCCAACAGATAGTAGCCCTGTTGCAGGAGAGCTAATTGGTAATAATCTTGTTCTGGTTGAAGAAGATAAATTTTCTATTT
>LSCM01000189.1 GCA_001577185.1 Cloacimonetes bacterium TCS62
ACCAGCTCATCGATGAATGACGAATTACTTGACATATAAATCATCATAATTTGTCTATATCGTAAATAAATAGAAAGGTAAAATATGGGCATTCCTGAGAATATTCAAAATTTGAAAAATAGGATTGAAAAAGTAACATCTAAAATTGGTAAAACTCCAGCTGAAGTTAAGCTAATTGCAGTTTCTAAGACGCGCACGGTAGAAGAGATTGAGCGTGCTCTAGAAAATGGAATTGACCTAATAGGAGAAAATAAAGTTCAAGAGTCAGAGAAAAAAATACCAAAGTTAAAAGACAAGTATCGTGAATTTCACTTTGTAGGCCACTTACAATCAAATAAAATAAAAAAGTTAATGCCTCTTAAACCAGCAATGATCCACTCTATTGATAAATTTTCAACAGCAAAAAAATTAGATAAATTTATTAAAAAAAATAACCTTGCAAAACAAAAGATACTTATCGAAGTTAATACAAGCGGTGAAAAAACTAAGTTTGGTACCAAGCCTGATCAAACTATTTCCTTAGTTAAGCAAATTAGTCAACTACCAAATTTGAAGATCATGGGATTAATGACTATCGGGATTTTTTCATCAGATGAAGATAAAATCCGGAAGTGTTTTAAACAACTCAGTAGTTTATTTACAACCATAAAAAATAAGAATATTTCTAATGTACAAATGCAATATCTTTCAATGGGTATGACCAATGATTTTGAAATCGCTATCGAGGAAGGTGCTAATATTATACGGATAGGAACATACATTTTCGGTCAGAGAAATTATTAACGGATATATAATGTTACCAATATTATCTTTTGCTATTTTAGCTTTGATCTCCTATTGTTTGGGATGTGGCTCATCAGCAAAATTGATTACAAAAACCTTTAAGAATATCAATATTTATAAAGTAGGTACCGGACATCCAGATACACAAAACATTTATCACAATATTGATAAAATATTAGGAATTTTCGTCGGTATTGTCGATATGGGAAAGATGTATTTTTATCTAATTTTCTTAAAATATTTATTGAATAGCAAATTAGTGATAACTTCTTTGCAAAGTAATATTGGCTCACAAAATCATTTGCTTATTTTAGGATTTGTTTTGATCATAGGTCATTGTTTACCTATAACACATCACTTCAAGGGTGGTAGAGGACTTTTTACTTATATCGGTTTTGTCTTGTTCTTTGCCCCAGAAGCAATGGTGATAATTTCCATATTAGCTTTATTAATTGTGATATTTTTTAAACAAATAAGATTTGCTCAATATATGATCGTGCTATTGCCCCCATTTATAAATTTTTTCTTTGAACATGATTCTATATTCTTGGCAAAAATGTTCTTAGCTGCAATTCTAATGGGTATTATTAATTTTATCGTTTCAAAAAGATTAGGAGAGATCTGATGAGAATAGAAAAAGTCGATTCAAAACAAAAATTAAAATTATTTATTAAATTTCCCTTTAAGCTTTATGAGAACAATGAATTCTGGGTACCACCATTAATAACTGAACAAAAGAAATTTTTGAACAAAGAAAAAAATCCCTATTTTCAACATTCAGATGCTCAGTTATTCATAGCCTACAAAAATGATAAAATTGTTGGTAGAATTTCAGCACAAACCAATACTCAACATAACAAAACTCATAATGATAAAGTTGGTTTTTTTGGATTTTTTGAAAGTGTGAATGATCAAGAAGTAGCTGATAAATTACTACAAACAGCTGAGAACTGGTTAAAAGAAAGAGGACTGGATACCATGCGTGGTCCTGCAAATTTTTCAGTTAATGATGAGTGTGGACTATTGATAGATGGTTTTGATTCTTCTCCATTGATTTTAATGACCTACAATCCACCCTACTATAAAAAATTATTGAATAACTATGGATTAATTAAATCTATGGACCTTTATGCTTATTCTATCCCTGTTCAACCACCTCCAGAAAGATTACAGCGCCTTGCAACAAAAATTGAGAAACGAGGAAAATTTACCGTAAGAGCTCTGAAAACAAAAAATAAGAAAAAACTTCGTGAAGATCTTGAGAAAATATTTGAAATATACGAAAAGGCTTGGGAAGATAATTGGGGTTATGTTCCTATGTCTCCTGCTGAATTTGATATGCTGGTAGATAACTTATTACCAATAGTAAAACCAGAATTTATTTTAATAGCAGAGGTTGATAATAAAGCAGTTGGAATAACTGTTACATTACCGGATTATAACTATGTTATCAAAAAGATGAAAGGAAAGATGTTACCTACTGGCTTCTTGAAATTTTTATATTATCAAAATAAAATTCCTGGTTTAAGAGTTGTTATAATGGGAGTTTTGGATGAATATAAAAATCGTGGTATTGATGTAGTGATGTATTGTAAATCATTTGAAACAGCTTCTCAACACAAAATTCCCTATGAATATGCAGAATTTTCTTGGGTTCTTGAAACTAATACTATGATGAACAAAATTTCGAAAACACTCGAAGCTGAGATATACAAGACTTATCAATTATTAGATAAGAGTATTTAAATATTAACACTAAAATTTCAAATAATCTTATAATTTCTTAATAATTTAAAATTTATCAAATGTTTTCTTTCTTAAACTCAGGTTTCTTATTTCTTGCTTCAGCAGTAATTCTACCAATTTTAATATATTTGTTTGCTAAAAAAAAACCAAATAAAATAGTATTCAGTACAATTCGGTTTATTAAAAAAAGCCAACAAAGACAAAGAAAGCGCGTTAATATCAAAAATATACTGCTTTTAATCATCAGAATTCTCATAATTTTATTTGTAATACTTGCAATCTCAAGACCATCAGTTAAATTGAAATTTTTGAATAAAGGAACACAACATCCTAAAACAGCAATCGCAATTATCGTGGATAACTCTTATAGTATGAATTATTTGGTAGATACTAAAACTAATATGGAAAAATCAAAAGAGATCGTACGTCAGGTCAATAAGATCTTGAATGATACAGATGTGTCTTATATAATGACTTTGGACAAAAGTTGGAATCAAATGCATAGTTATATAAATTACGGAAAGTTCTCCTCGGAAACTATTGATAATCTCCAGATATCTTCCATAACCATGCCCATGAATGAAGCAATAGCAAAAGCTGAAAAAAAACTACAGGAAGCTCATATAA
>LSCM01000019.1 GCA_001577185.1 Cloacimonetes bacterium TCS62
AGCCAATAATCATCATCAACCGATGAATTTATTACTATTTTTCTTGAGATTCCAACATGACTGATATGATCACAGAAAAGATAGTACTTTAAATATTTACTATTGCCCCGTCCTGAAATAGGTTGACAGAAACTTAAACTAGGGAGGTTTAATGAGTAAGAAGATTAAGAATTACCGATACAGCCAGAATTTTAAAGATGCTGTATTGCAAGAAGTTAGAAAAGAAGAGATGAGTATAATGTCGATATCCAAGTTATACAATGTATCTTATGTTACTGTATATAACTGGATGAAAGAAAGTTCTATACCAACTCCAACAAGGGAGACGATCTACGTGGATTTAAAAGATCATAAAAGTAGTTTAGACAGGATCTCAGAGTTAGAGAAAAAGATTCAACAGCTAGAGTCAGCATTAAGTGACAAAGTACTTGAAAATTGTGCCTTGCAGTCTATGGTAAATGTTGCTAAGAAGAAATATGGCATCGACTTAAAAAAAAAGAGCGACAACCCTGCATTGAAGAGATTGTGACCTTAAAATACAAAGCTAAATATAAACGGATACCACCTGCAAGACCAACATACAACAGTGATGTCGAAACTGTGCACAAACTTATAGAAGATGAGTTTTATAGAGTCGAGTCGTTCAAATCAAACAAAGATATAATAAACAAAACTCACGCTTATTTAATCTATTTTAACCATTTTAGAAAAAATAGAAACAGAGAAAATCAAACACCGATGGATATTTTGAGAAAGGAAAAAAAGAAAAACACTTGCCTGAAAAAGCTAAACTTCAGTCCTATCGTCATTGATCAGTATATGAAAAATATTACTGATATTAAAAAGAGTGGATACTTTTACTGTTTACCGCCCACTTTATTATTTACAAAAAACTTGACTTGCAAACAAGAAAAATATTTTTATCCAAAATGGTATAGAATTATAGCAAATGAAGCTTCCCGCTTCTACCTTGCGGTTTCAATTAATGGAATACTTGCAAGGTTAATATTAATATTGATTAGAAAAAAGTTAATTAACAAAAGCGGGTGGTATATCCACTCGTTTTTTTTGTGTTGAAAAAGGAGGATTTTATTTCAATACGTATTAGACGGGGACAGGCAAAAACTAAGCCAAAACCCCCTAAAGAAAGGATCAATAGACAGATCCAAGCAAAAAAAGTAAGGTTGATCTCTCAAGAAGGTAAACAAATAGGTATAGTTCCATTATCAAAAGCTCTGCATGCTGCTGGTGAAGCGAGATTGGATTTGGTTGAAGTATCTCCGAATGCTAATCCGCCAGTTTGTAAAATATTGGATTTTGGTGCCTACTATTACAAGAAAGAACGAAAGATGCGTGAGGCAAGAAAGAAGCAACATATTGTTCAAACTAAGGAAATAAAGTTTACACCGACTACAGAGGAACATGATCTTAATTTCAAGCTTAATCATGCCATAAAATTTTTAAAGCAGCATAACAAAGTAAAGTTTACAGTAAGGTTTAGAGGTAGACAATTAGCACACAAAGATTTAGGTTATAACCTTTTAAATACTGTACTGGATTATCTTGATGAGATCATAGAAATCGATAGCAAACCAAAAAGTGAGGGTAGAACCATTTCTACTATTGTGTCACCAACAAAGGATATCGATAACATTATTGAAGACTTTAATAAAGAGAAAGAAGATGAAAAAATACTGGAGGAATAATGCCAAAAATCAAAACCAGAAAAGGCGTTAAAAAAAGATTCAAAGTTACTAAAAAAGGAAAACTTAAAAGATCACATGCTTTTAAGGGTCATATTTTAACAAAGAAAAGTGCAAAACGTAAAAGAAATTTAAGAAAATCTGAAATAGTAAATAAAGCTGATAAAAAAAGGATGAAAAAGATGATGGGTGTTTGATCATCTGATAAATAAAGGAGAATAATTATGCCTCGCTCAACAAATAATGTCGCAGCAAAAAAAAGAAGAAAAAAATATCTTAAAGCAGCAAAAGGTTATGTTGGCGGTAAAAGTAAATTGTATAGAACTGCCAGACAAGCAGTAGAAAAAGGGTGGCAGTATGCTTACCGTGATAGAAGAACTAAAAAACGTGAAATAAGAAAATTATGGATCACAAGAATTAATGCAGCTGCCAGAATGAACGATACTTCCTATAGTAGATTGATCAGTGGACTCAAAAAAGCTAAGGTTGAAATTAATCGCAAAGTTCTAGCTAATCTAGCTTTCCATGATATGGAAGCATTTAAAGTACTTTGTGACCTGGCTAAAAAACAAAAATAATTTAAGGTATTTTCTGTGAAAGAAAAACTGAATGAAATTCTTATTGCTGCTAAAGAAGAAATTGGTAAGGTTGAATCTCTACACGAACTTCAGCAAGTTAAGTCTAAATATTTGGGGAAGAAAAGTGTCTTAAATGGCTTAATGCGAAAGATCGGCACTCTTCCTAAAGCTGAAAGACCTAAGTTCGGTCAAACAGTGAACACAGCAAAAGCAGATATCTCTAAATTAATTCAGAATAAACAGCAAGATATAAAAACAAAAGAATATGCTGACAAACTAGAATCTGAGTCAATTGATATCTCAATGCCGGGTAGGAGAAAAGAGGTTGGTAGTTTGCATCCAATAACTAAGGTTATGAGAGAAATTGAAGATATTTTCATTTCTATGGGCTTTGAAATTGCTGAGGGTCCCGATGTAGAGGACGAAGCACATAATTTTGATGCTTTAAATACTCCCGAAGATCATCCTGCAAGAGATCTCTCTGATACTTTTTATATTGATGACGATGTATTGTTAAGAACTCAAACATCTACTGTTCAGATCAGAGTTATGGAAAATCACAAACCTCCGATAAAGATCATTTCACCTGGGAGCTGTTATCGTAATGAAAATGATGCTTCTCATTCGCCAATGTTTCATCAAGTAGAAGCTTTGGTAGTTGATGAAGGAGTTACTTTTGTAGATTTACGGGATATGCTAAAAATTTTTGTGAAAAAGATGTTCGGAGAAAAAATAGATTCCAGAATAAGACCTCATTTCTTTCCATTTACAGAACCAAGTGCGGAAATTGATATTGTCTGTGTGAAATGTTATGGTAAAGGTTGCAATCTATGTAAAGGAAGCGGATGGTTGGAAATGGGTGGAGCCGGAATGGTTGATCCAAATGTTTTTGACAGACTTGGAATCGATTCAGAAAAATTTACAGGTTATGCTTTTGGTTTAGGAATCGATAGAATTGCTATGCTGAAATACAAGATACCTGATATGAGAATGCTATTTGAAAATGATATACGCTTTTTAAAACAATTTTAAAATATAAATTATGAAAATTAGTTATAACTGGTTAAAAAAATATGTAGATCTAGATCTTAGTCCTGAAGAATTGGAAGATAAAATGACCTTTGGTGGTATCGAGGTTGAAGCAATTGAGAAGATCGGAGAAAATCTTGATCAAATAATCATTGGAGAGATCAAAGAAAAATATGATCATCCAAATGCGGATAAACTTGCTGTTTGTAAGGTAAACGATGGGAAAAATGATCTACAAATTGTATGTGGAGCTCCCAATTGCAAAAGTGGTCAAAAAATAGCTTTAGCACCGATCGGGACGATGCTAGGTGATTTCAAAATAAAAAAAGTAAATTTACGTGGGGAAGATTCCTTTGGCATGATATGTTCTGAAAAAGAACTTGGAATTTCTGAAAATCATGATGGGATCATGGAGTTGCCAGAAGATGCTCCAATTGGTAAAAAACTATCAAATTACTTAGAAGTAAAAGATACTTGCTATGATGTGGAAATCACACCAAATCGTCCAGATCTTCTTGGTATGATCGGAGTTGCCAGAGATGTAGCAGCACTTCTGCAAAAACCTCTAAGATTACCAAAAGTTACAATTAAAGATGGTAAGGAATCAATTAGAACATATCTATCTTTACAAAATGATGCACCAGATCTTTGTACGAGATATACAGCCAGAATGATCAAAGATGTTACTATTAAGGAATCACCTGAATGGATGAAAAAACATTTACGTTCAATTGGCTTGCGACCCATAAATAATATAGTGGATATAACAAATTTCGTAATGATGGAATATGGTCATCCTCTACATGCATTTGATTACAACGATATTGCAGGGAAAAAAATAATCATGAGAAAAGCGCAGAAAAATGAAAAATTTTCTGCTTTGAATGAAAAAAAATATACTTTAGAGGAAAGTGATTTAGTAATCGCAGATGAGGATAAACCAATAGCAATTGCTGGTGTAATTGGTGGCGTGAATTCTCATATAACTCCAAAAACAAATGTTATAGTATTGGAAGCAGCGAACTTTTTGTATTCCTCAATTAGAAATACAAGTAAAAGATTAAATATATCAACAGATTCTTCTTATAGATTTGAACGTGATATTGCTGATGAAACGGTAGAAAAAGTTAGTGAAAGGGCAACTCAATTAATTCTACAATTAACTGGCGGAACATTAATTAATGGATTTCTTGATTCTTATCCTGATCCCAAAGACCCAATTGAGATAGGTTTAAGAAGATCAAGGGTCAAAAAAATTCTTACAATTGATATAAGCTCAGATAAGATAAAACAATATTTAGAGACCTTAGGTTTGGAATTATTTAGGGAAGAAGAAGATATTCAAACTTACCGTATTCCTCCATACCGAAAAGATCTCACTCGTGAAATTGACCTCATTGAAGAGATTATGCGGCTGCATGGCTATAATAATGTAGAAACACATATCAAACCACAGAATATCATGAACAATAAAGAATTTTACTTACGGAGAAAAGCAAAGGATATGCTTGTGAATTATGGATTCTCTGAAGTAAGAAATTGGAACTTTGCTGATCCTGAGAATCTGGATAAACTTACGATTTCTGAGGAAGATGAACGAAGGCAAAATGCTAAGCTAAGAAATCCACTTGGTGATAGATTTGCGATAATGCGCTCGATTTTATTACCGGATATTTTAAAAAATGTGATCTTCAATATAAATCATGGCCAGAAGGATCTCAAACTTTTTGAAATGGCAAAGACTTTTACAAGGAATGGAAAAAAGCTTGCAAAGGAAATTTATCATGTGTCTGGAATAATGACAGGAATTTTAAATCCTATTTACTGGAAAGAGAAGCAAAATAAGATCGATTTTTTTGATCTAAAAGGTATCGTAGAAGAATTGTTATCAATCATAGGTGTAAATAATGCAGATTTTAATAATTCTAAGGAGAACTATTATCAACCTGGGATGGGAGCAGATATACTATTTGATGATTTAAAAATTGGTTCTTTGGGTAAACTGGATCCAAAAATTGCCCAAAAATTTGATATTGAACAAGAAATTTTTGCCTTTGATATCAATTTAGATAAAATTTTCACCCTTGATTTAAAACTGAAACCTACGTATAGTGAAATTCCTAAATTCCCACCTGTTTTGAGAGACTTATCGTTCTTAGTTGAAAAAAAATTCAATTATGCAGATATTATTAATACTATGATTGAAGTTGATCCAGCACTAACTCAGGTAGATCTATTTGATGAATTCACAGGTAAGAATATAAGAGAAGATAAGAGGAGCTTAACCTTTAGTTTAGTATTTTCTTCGAAGACAAAAACCTTGACGGATGAATATATTCACAATATAATAAATAAAGTAAAAAATAAACTAAAAGAAAAATATCAAATAGAAATGAGATAGAGCAAGTTTTGTAGAGGAATTGATGAGTGAAAAATCGATTTTAGATTTAGATAATAGAATTCAAAAGTTAATAAATAATTACACGGCTCTTAAATCAAAATTTGCTGATTTGCAGATAGAGAATTCTAAACTTCAAAAAGAAAATGAGGAACTTCTTGAGTTTAAAACACAAAATAAAGGAAAACTAGAGAAGTTGGAAGATCTTTGTGAAACACAGAGACAAAGGATTGAAAAAATAACAGAGGAAAATGAAAAACTTCATGAGCAACTTGATGATTATGATGATAAAATGAAAGAAGCTTCATCTAAAATCGATAATATTTTTGATCAGTTGAATGATCTTTGATAAAATATGCCTTCAATTGAGATAAAGATATTAGGCAGAAAATATTTTTTTAAAAGTGATGATCCTAAAAAATTAAAAAAAACTGCCAAATATCTAGAATCACAATTAGAAGATTTGAATGAAAAATTTAATACAGTAGATCAAAGTAAATTGTTAGTTCTTTATTCTCTTATGCTAACCGAGAAGTACTTAATTGAAGAAAAGAGCAACAAGGAACTTGAAGACGAATTAGAGCGAATTAATAATCTACTGAATGATGTGGAATTGGGAAAAGAATAATTCCTGCGGTATTTGTGATATTATTTTGTTCCAGAACCAAGGAAATATAGGGAGTTGAGCCTATCGCGGCGCACATGCCGCACATGATGCGGACTTGTAAAGTGATTTTGGTAGACGCCCACTTTAAAAATAGGTTCCGGCGAACTATAATACACGGTACTGCGGGATATATAAATCTAAAAAAGGGGATTAAATGCAATATATAAATATTTTAATCGGTCTAGTTGTAGGAATAGTAATCACTATAGTTATAACAATCATCATCAAACAAATAAAAAAAGCTACTGTTAACAAGAACATAATAAATGCTAATGATCTTTCTAAAAAAATTATTAATGATGCTGAACAAGAAGCAGAAAATCTTAAAAAAAGCGTTATATTGGAAGCAAAAGAAGAATGGTATAAAGAACAGAAAGGTTATGAAAAAGAGATCAACTCTCGAAAGAAAGAGATTTACAAACTTGAGAACGATTATAATCAACGTGTCAGCAAACTAGATAGACGGACGGAAAATCTTGATAATAAAGAAGAGAATTTGCAAGGCTTTGAAAAAGAACTTAAAGAAAAAGAAAATATTATCAAACACAAAAATACCGAGTTGGATAACGTTATTGAAAAGCAGAATTCAAAACTTACCGAAATTGCTAAACTTTCAAAAGAGGAAGCAATTCAAATTCTTAAGAACAATCTGAAAAACAAAGCAAGAAATAGAGCTGCTAAAGAAATTAGGCACATTGCTGATCAAACTAAAAAAGAAGCAGATAAAATCGCATCTGGTATTATTTCGACCGCCATTCAAAGATTAGCTGTAGATTTCGTGTCGGAATCAACAGTTTCTGTGGTTTCCCTACCGGATGATGAAATGAAAGGTAGAATAATTGGACGTGAAGGACGTAATATCAGAGCCTTTGAAAAGAAATCAGGTATTGACTTAATTATAGATGATACTCCTGAGGCTGTTGTACTTTCTGGCTTTGATCCTGTTCGAAGAGAAATTGCACGAATGGCTTTAGAAAAATTAATTAAAGATGGAAGAATACATCCGGGAAGAATTGAACAAATTTTAGATAAAACTGCCAAAGAAATGGATTCAAATTTAATTAAACTTGGTGAAAAAGCATGCTTAGAAACAAATGTGCATAATATATCACAAAATATAGTTAAGCTTATTGGACGGCTAAATTATCGTACTAGCTACGGTCAGAATGTCTTAAAACATTCGATGGAAGCAGCTTGGGCATGCGGGATAATGGCTGCAGAATTAAATTTAGATCAAGATCTTGCTAGAAGAGCAGGATTCCTACATGATATTGGAAAAGCTATTGACCATGAATTCGATGGTTCTCATGCCAAGATTGGAGCTAATGTTGCTAGGAAAAATGGTGAGAGTAAAATAATAGTAAATTGCATCGCAGCTCATCATGAAGAAGTCGAATATAATAGCGCGTATGCTGTTCTAACTCAGGTAGCAGATGCAGTTTCAGGTGCAAGACCAGGTGCTCGTCGAGAAATGTTAGAAACCTATATGAAACGATTAGAGAAAATGGAGGGAATAGCTAATTCTATAGAAGGTGTTAATAAATCTTATGCTATTCAAGCAGGGAGAGAACTGAGAATAATAGTAGATCCGAATACAGTTGATGATGGAAAAACAGCTTATATAGCCTCAGATATAGCCGGGAAGATAGAAAATGAAATGCAATATCCAGGTCAAATTAAAGTGATGGTCATAAGAGAAACACGCCAATCTTCAGTAGCTAAGTAATGAAAATACTATTTATTGGCGACATTTTTGGGAAACCCGGAAGAAAGATAATTAGAGAAAATTTACCGGACTTAATTTCTGAATTCAAGGTTGATGTTTGTATTGCAAACGGAGAAAATGTTGCTGGTGGAAAAGGAATTACTAAAAGAACTGCAAATCAACTTTTTAAAGCAGGAGTAAATGTATTCACAAGCGGAAATCATCTTTGGGATAAAAGAGAATCCATCGATTTTATTGCTGAAGAAAAAAGAATAATAAAGCCACTGAATTACCCGAAGAAAGCCATCGGTGCCGAATATTATGTAGTAGATACGATAAATAACTCAAAATTAGTAATTCTCAACTTGATCGGACAAGTATTTATGAATCCTGTTGATTCCCCATTTCATACTCTAAAAAAATACCTACCTCGATTAAAAACAATTTCGAAGAATATAATAGTGGACTTTCATGCTGAAGCAACAGCAGAAAAAAGAGCTTTGGGTTATTTTGCAGATGGTGATGTTTCAGCTATCGTAGGAACCCACACACATGTACAAACAGCAGATGAAGAGATATTACCTAAAGGATGTGCATACATAACAGACGTTGGTATGACTGGACCTCATGATTCAGTAATAGGAACTAGAGAAGAGATCATTTTGGAAAAAATAACAACTGGTATGCCTAAAAGATTTAAAATTGCTAAACGGGGCTTACAAGTAAATGCAGTTTTAATAACAATTGACGAAACATTGGGAAAAGCTACTGAAATAGTTCGGATTAAAAGGAGATATAATGCAGAAAGAACTTAAAGGTAGACCGATCACAAAAAAAATATATAGACAATTAAAATCGAGAATAGAGTTGCACAAACTAAAACCGAAGTTAGTTGTGATAATTATAGGAAAAGATCCTGCAGCGGAATACTATGTAAAAATGCTGGAAAAAAAAGGGAAAAAGATAGGCCTTATTGTAGATACATTAAAATTTGAAAAGGATATTTCACAAGAAAAATTGCTATTACACATCAAAGAACTAAATAACAAAACTGATGTAAATGGTATTATGATCCAAAAACCATTACCCAACCAGATAAATGAATCACAAATTATATCCATGATAAACTATAAGAAAGATGTTGATGCTATGCATCCACTTAATATCGGAAATATGGTTTTAGACCAAGAGGGTTTTATACCATGTACTCCTGCAGCAGTATTGGAAATGTTGAAATTCTATAATATTGAAACTCAAGGTAGAAATATAATAATTATTGGTAGAAGTGATATAGTAGGTAAACCTTTGGCAAATTTATTTTTAAGAAAAAATGAAACAGGTAATGCTACAGTTACTATCTGTCATAGTAGGACAAAAAATTTAGTTTCTCATACTAAAAAGGCAGATATTTTGATCACTGCAATTGGAAAACCACAATTTGTTAAGAAGGAGATGATAAAGAAAAATTCAATTGTGATTGATGTTGGTGTGAATCAAATTGAAGATAAAGAAAAAGGAAAAATTTATGTGGGGGATGTAGATTACGATGATTGTTATCATAAATCTTTATTTATCACACCAGTACCAGGGGGAGTTGGGTCTGTGACTACATCACTTTTATTAAAAAATGTCGTGGATGCTTGTGAAAAATAAAGTAATCAGAAAATTTCGTTGACGAATTTAGACTTGACGATAATTAAAGTTAAAAATTAATTAACAATATTATGAAGAATAATTGGGGAGGATTAAATGTTAAAGCTTAGACATGTAGTCTTAATTGCTTTTCTAATAAGTATTTTTCTTTTCATAAATGCTTGTAGTGGTAGAAAGGGTGAATTATCTTTAAATTCGAGACCAACCATTGCAATAACATCTTATGAGGGAGTACATGAACAAACAAGTATTGATTCAACAAGTCCTATTGGTTTTCAGCAAAGGATTTACTGGGAAGCATCTGATAATGATGGTGTAGTAGAGAAATATGCATTTAGGGTGATTGATGAAAATGATAATCCATTAATTGACGAAGGAATAACGGTTGGTACACCTGGCTATAATGTCGTTAATGAAGATGGATGGGTTTATCATTACATTGATGGTGCTGATGAAAGTATTCCATTATCAGAAACAGATGCTAGATCGATTTGGACCGATCAAGTGAATGCTCTAATTAATTTTCCAACACATACAGCCAATGGAGATAGCATTCCTGTTACGAGCATATTTGAAGTAAAATGTAAGGATAATGATGGTGATGAATGCGAAACATCAGCCAAAAAATATTATTTTGCAGCATCTCATAAACCAGAATGTAATATAAGATCTAGTACCGGTGATATGGACGGCGAAGAGATTGGTACAGGGATTGTCCTATTATTTGATATTTTAGATTATGATCAATTTGTAGGTAATCAAGCAGATCATTTTGAATTTAGATTTGAGAAACGAGACCTTTTGAATAATATTATTCCAGAATCTGGGGGTGGATTTAATGATTCTCTCTGGTGGTCTACTGAGAATTATGATAACATACATGAGTGTTTCGTGACTCTTGATGATGAGAATGGGACAAAACCAGCATTGAAATTAAATACGCTAGAAAATGGAGTACCACAAGATTCTACTTTTATTATTGCTAAAGCGATCGATCTAGCTGGTATTGAATCTAAACCAGATACAGTTTCAGTGGTTGTAAAAGAAGGTTTTTACCCTAGCTCATTGATCTACAACGGTATTGTACAAGCAGGTAATTCAAATTTTAACGATATTTTTGTTCTAGGAGATAATCATTATACGACCTACAATTCACTTGGTCAAATACTTCCAAGCGTCTTAACTAGTAGTGGATTTCATTATGCTACACCTCTTTGGGTAGACCAACATGGTGATTATTCAGCGATTCATAGTGATGATATTAAAGTCTACATGCATTGGGGATATAACGGTGAATTTAAACAAAATGGTCCGAACCAAAAACTTAATAATATAGTTTATGATGAAGAAACTAGTAAAAATTATTTTTCTGAAATAAAATATTACGATCTAAGATTAGATGGTGAACCTTATCATTATGCTCCACTCCCAGCGTCTGAATATAATGTGATTGATGATGATACCGGCAAAGAATGGTTAAGAGTTCCTGTAAATCATGCTATTGCACAAGAAACAGTTCTCTCTGATCTAGAAATAGGTTCTCATAAGTTTGAAGTAAGAGCAGTTGATTTACAAAATGTTGGTGATGAATCTCCCACAAGCTTTACTTTCTATTTAAAAGAACCTGTGCCAGTTTCTGAAAAAGAAGGAATTTTAGTTATTGATGACTCTCCTGGAAATCCGGTATTTTCTCCAGAAGCTTATGTCGATTCTTTATATACCGAAGATTATTTTTTCCAAGATTATGTAGGAACTGTTGATGTTTTCGATAGTGCAACTTTCCAGGATGAGATCTGGGTTAGCCCATTACATTTTGGGCAGGATGTTTTCTCAGCAACCGATCTTCAAAATTATAAAATAGTTCTTTACTTTTCAGATTCTCCAGCAGCTGATAGTTATTTAGCAAGAGAATATGATGTCTTGAACCTTTATCTGGAAGGTGGAGGTAATTTGATCATCAGTTCGGGTGCTAATCTTGATTTTAAGATACAGACAGATTTAACCAATTGGGGTTACCCCTTATTTACAAAGTACTTTGGGATTAATTCTGTAGAGGATGATGCCATTATGGTTCCTTCCCAAGATGGTTTGGAGGCTACTTTTATGCAACTAGCTTATTTTGTAGGAGCAACTGCAGAAAATGGCTCTACTGATATTGACCTTATGTTACCAAGCTTCAACCAATTTGTAAATTATAATCCTTTATCACAAGCAGAGACAAATGCACTAGGACCAGTTGCTTATTTTAATGAAGATTATCTATCAGAAGGTGCAGAAGTTATGTATAGATTTAATTGTAAGGAAGCTGGAGATGGCCCTCTAGATCCTTCCTCAGCAGAATATGATTATTATAATGGTCAGCCGGTTGCGGTGAAAAAAGCGACAGGTGATAGTAAATGTTATTTATTTAGTTTTCCACTTTCATATATGGAACCTGATCATGTGAAAACAATGTTAAACGATATCATTAGTGAAATCGAAGAATAAGTGAGGAGTAATTATGAAATATATTTTTAACAAGAACTCAATTATA
>LSCM01000190.1 GCA_001577185.1 Cloacimonetes bacterium TCS62
TTGAAGGAAAATTTTTTAAGGTAAGTTCTTCTGATATCTGCCAAAACAGGAAAACCAATACCACCTAAAATGATCAAAGAAGTTATTACAAAATTTATATTAAAGTTAGAATTAAATCTCATAAAGCTATCGCTATACAAACAAAAACCAGCATTACAAAAAGCGGAAACTGAATGAAATATGGAATAATAAATCGCTTTTGCAGGTCTATACATCCCCGTACTAAAAGTAAAATACATTTGTAACGCACCTAAAAGTTCAAATATAAAAGTGATAATCAAAATACTTTTAACTAAACTTATCATATCGACTTTGGATTGTTCATTCACAACATCCTGCATTACACTTTCACCCTTTAGGGACATCTTCTGACCCAACATTATTGCAAATGCACTTGAAACTGTCATTATTCCCAAGCCACCTATTTGGATCAAAAACAAAATTATCGATTGCCCAAATAAAGTGAAATGAGTACCGGTATCATAGACGATCAAACCAGTAACACAAGTGGCAGAGGTCGATGTAAATAAAGCACCTAATACAGAAGTTGTCTTACCTTCCACTGTAGCATTTGGCAATAAAAGCAATAGTGAACCAACAAATATAGCCAAAAAGAAAGTAAAAAGAACTAATACTGCTGGATTTTCAGCTAATCTCTCCGTAATTTTTCCCTTGGTTGTGCCTAAAGAAAGCAATCTGATAGTGAAAAAAGTTTGCCTACCTAATAAATAAAACTGGAAAACCCTGGATGAATTTGTTATTAGAAGTCCTAATAAAATAAAAACTAAATCAAATACAATGTTTTGAATTCTCAAGAAATTTTTGTCAGTTGCTATTCTACATATTAAATATAATATCAAGGTATATATCGTTATATCAGTATAAACTTCACTGTAGAATTTACTAATTTTAAAAACTGGTATGAATAATAAGAAAATATTAGCTGCTGCAAACAGATTGAGCAGAGAATATATTATTTTTTCACACTTGAGACTAAAAGATTTAAATTTCATTTAATTATTTTTTTAATTTTGCTATAATATCTTCATGAATTGCTTTTGGAGTTTGGTCGGCATCAACTTTTAAAAGAAGGTTCTTTTCAGCAAAATACTTCACCACTTCATTAGTCTCTGCATGGTATTTTTCTATTCTTTTAGTTATCGCTTCTTTATTGTCATCCTTACGAGTAACAAGTTTTCCACCACATTCATCGCAAATACCATTCTGCTTAGGCGGTTTAAAAAGCACATTATAATCTTTCCCGCAATTTTCACAATGACGACGCGCCATTAGTCTTTCGATAGCTTTTTCATCCTTCAGATCTAATAAAATTACCGCATCGATCTTAAATTCATTCAGCAAAAATTCAGTTTGAGTAATATTTCTAGGAAATCCATCTAATATAAAATTCCCATTTGCTTCGTTCAATGTTCCTTCGATTATATTAAATACAAATTTATCAGGAACTAATTCCCCTTTATTCATGTATTCTTGAGCTTTCATCCCCAAATCAGTTCTTTGTGAAATATGCTTACGAAAAATCTCTCCAGTCGTAATGTGTTTCATATCGAATTTCTTAACTAATTGTTTAGCTTGAGTTCCTTTACCACTTCCTTGAATTCCTATTAATATTAGATTCATTTATACCTCCATTAAGATTGTGAAAAATTATTATTAATTATTATATCGTCAAGTTTTTAGATATTTCAGATTTCTTCAAGCAAAGAATTAATAGACGATTCAAACTAGCAAAGTCTTTTGTATCAATATCGTTCATACTAAAAGTTAATATCCAAAAATTTTGATCGAGTATAATAGTTTAGGTAAATTTAAGGTTAATCGAAAAAAATTTAGTAAGTAAATTCATGAAAAACTAGGTAACTGAAAATCTCTAATTTAGCTCTTTTAAGATCTTCTGAGCAGTCTTCTGACCTATACCTTTTACCTGTATCAATTCAAGCATACTGGCTTTTTTAATGCTTTTTATGGAACCAAATTTTTTTAATAATAAAAATTTAGCAGTCTCACCTATTCCCTTAACTTTATCAAGATCACTTTTCAATATTCTACCTGATCTTTTTTTCCTATGGAAATTTATGGCAAATCTATGCGCTTCATCTCTAACTTTGATCAATAATCTTAAAGCAGAAGAGGAGCGGGGCATAATGATCGAATGCTTCTTCTTAGGTAGAAATACCTCCTCCATTCTTTTAGCCAAAGATATCATTTCTATGTCTTTGATAGTACTTGCTGATAAAACTTTAAATGCTGAATTTAACTGGCCTTTACCTCCATCGATCACAATAAGGTCGGGTTTGTCATTATCTTCCAGTTTCGTTATATAACGCTGTAAGGTCTCTTTCATTGATGCGAAGTCATCCAGACCGTTAACTGTTTTTATAATATAATTACGATATTCCTTTTTCTTGGGTTTACCATTTTCAAAATAAACAAGTGACGAAACAGTATCTGAACCTTGGATCGTAGAAATATCTAGGCAAACAATCTTTCTTGGTAATTTGATTAGACCAAGTTTATCCTTTAACTCTTTAATCGGAAATATTGTGCGATTCTTTTTCCTCAAATGCTTTAGTTTCTGCTCTTCCACATAATTAAAAGCATTTTCCTTAGCGATCGTAATAAGTACTTTCTTCTCACCTCTTTTTGGAATATGCAATTTATTTTTTAGAAAATCATTGATCGAATCGTAATCCCTGGGTTCTACTTGTGAAAAGATGGAATAAGGTAAATTATCCAATTTATTAATATAGTATTGTTTCAAAAATTCAGCTATAAGTTTTTGCTTTCCATGGTCTTTCACATTATCCAGAGCATAGATCTGCTTATTCAATAATTTGCCGGAAAGAACCTTTAGAACAGAAACAGCTGCTCTATCATTTTCCTTGTAAATTCCGATGATATCCCTATCTTTTTGGTCAGTAAAAAACAAATTTGTGTTATTGTTAATTTTTCGTAAATGTCTGATCTTATCTCTAATTTCAGCTGCCTTTTCATAGTCCATTGTCGAAGATTTATCCTTCATTTGACACTGTAGATCTTCTATGATCTCATTATTCTTACCTTTAAGGAAAAGCATAGCTTTATCTACGATCTTACGATAATCTTC
>LSCM01000191.1 GCA_001577185.1 Cloacimonetes bacterium TCS62
TTGAATTATTTAACAGAGCAGAATGTGGATACTGTGTGGATAACTTCAATATTACTGATGTATCTGGTGGCAATATAACAATTTATGGTTCTTTAAATTCAGGTGAATACTTAGTAGTTTGTCAGGATAAAAATTTGCTGATAGATACATATCCAGATCTCAGCCCTGAAAAAGTCATTGAATCATTAAACTGGACTGCCTTAAATAACAGTGGGGATAGTCTAATATTATCCGATAGTTTAGGAACTAAGTTCGATTCAACATATTATTTTGGTAATAGTTGTACAACTGACTATTCACTTGAGAGGGTTGATCCTTATGATGATGAAAATATTCTGTGGGAAGAGTGTATAGATGAAAATGGTGGAACTCCTACAATGCCAAATAGTGTTCTACCATCGTCAAAAGATCTAGAGTTACTCTTTATCGATCTCATCCAGGAAGATTATGAGTTGGAACATGTTCTGCAGATCAAGAATATTGGTTTGGAAAATATCGAATCCTGTCTATTAGAATGCTCCACCATATTGAATGGTCAATTCCCTGCAGAATTGATCTACACTGAAACGCTAACTGTAACAGATTCTATTCTCAGCACATTTTACAGTGATGTTCCTGCAGTTGGCTATACAACATTTCAATATGAATTACAAGCCCCAGAGGATTCTAACATTAGTAATAATTTGGATTTTAGTTTTTACAATAATTCTGCCCTTCCCTTTGTCGTTAATGAAATTATGTATGATCCGATAAATGGACCGGAGTGGTTGGAAATTAAGATAAATGATTATATTTCAAATTTAGAAGATATAGTTTTAGTTGTAGATGAAGATACTCTACAAATAACAAATTCAGGCGAAGAATATTTAATAGTAACTGGGTCTCCAGAAGATGCTGATTCATTACTATCTATTTATGATTTATATGAAATTCCAATACACACAGGGCTTTCATCATTGTCAAATTTGGGTGAGAACATAATTATTTCTGATGAATTCGATAATATGATCGAATCATTTTCTTATCTTCCTGAATGGAACGATGATATTGATGGAATTTCAATAGAAAGAGTGAATTCAAGATTAGCTTCAGAAAATGCAAATTGGGGTCCATCGGTCTCTACTGCTACTCCGGGTAGAGAAAACAGCATATATATTCAGGTATTACCTAATAATTCAACCTTGCAAATTGCACCAAATCCTTTTTCACCTTATGTTGCTGAAAGAGCTATTATCGGCTGTAAATTACCGGAAAAAGTAAGTACAATAACTTTGCGAATATTTGACCTTAAGGGAAGAATGATAAGAAAGCTTGTTAATCAGAAATTAGCCGCTGCTGAATCTGAAATGATCTGGGATGGTAGAGATGATAATGGTAAAATTCTTCCGATAGGCATCTATATTTTACTGATGCAAGCGACTTCAAGGGAAACTGAAAAAACGTATAATAGAAAAGCAACAATTATAATCGCAAAGTAATTTTTTATGTGTGATAATAAAAAAACTCAGAGGAGAAAGATATGTATGGTAGAATTAAGTCTTATGCGATACAAGGTATTGATGCACAAAAAATAACAGTGGAAGCTGATATTAAAGGTGGAATTTATAAGTTCTACATTGTCGGTTTACCTTCAAATTCTGTAAAAGAGAGTAGGAATCGCGTTTCAGCTGCGATAAAAAATTCGGGTTTTAAATTTGCAAATCATCGATATACAGTAAATTTAGCACCTGCTGATATCAAAAAGGACGGAGTAGCACTTGACGTCCCAACAGCTTTAGCTTTGCTTTCAGCTCTGAATCAAGTTCAAAGTTCTGATCTGGATGATTATGCATTTATTGGGGAACTTTCTTTAGATGGTAATCTACGACCGATTCGGGGAGTTCTGCCAATAGCTGTAGCAGCTTGGAGAGATGGTATTAAAGGATTGATCCTTCCTTACGAAAATGCAAAAGAAGCAGCTGTCATAGATGAATTGAATGTTTACCCTGTCACCTCCCTGAATGAGATCGTTAATCTGCTAGAAGGGAGATTGGAAATAGAACCTCTTAAAGTAGATAAAAAAGATATTTTTGAGCATTTGGATGATAGTCCGGTCGATATGTTTGATGTAAAAGGACAATTTCAAGTTAAGCGAGCCTTGGAAGTAGCTGCTGCTGGTGCTCATAACGCATTAATGATAGGTCCTCCTGGATCTGGAAAAACCATGCTAGCCAGAAGAATTCCAACGATACTTCCCAGTTTAACTTTAGAAGAAGCTTTAGCAACGACCAAAATACATTCGGTAGCAGGATTAACCGGAACGAAAAAAGGAATAGTTACAAGTAGGCCATTCCGCTCTCCTCATCACACGATTAGTGATGTAGCTCTTATTGGAGGAGGAAGCTATCCCAAACCGGGAGAAGTATCACTTTCTCATAATGGTGTACTTTTCTTGGATGAACTTCCTGAATTTAAAAAATCTGTTCTGGAAGTATTACGTCAACCATTGGAAGATGAGATCGTAACGATCTCCCGGGCAACCCAAAGTTTAGAATTTCCTGCCAAATTTATGATGATCGCCTCTATGAATCCATGTCCTTGTGGATATTTTGGTAGTAATGTTGAAGGACATAGCTGTAATTGTTCGGTTAATAATATTCAAAGATATCGTTCCAAAATCTCCGGACCTCTTCTGGACAGAATAGATATTCATATTGAAGTCCCAGCAGTAAAATATGATGAATTAAGTGGATTACCAAAAGGAGAGAAATCAAAAGATATCAGGCTGCGTGTTAACAGCTCTCGTCAAATTCAGCTAAAAAGATTTAAAGCTGAAAATATTTTTAGTAACTCTCAGATGAGTCCTAAACAAATAAGAAAATACTGCCATTTGGATAAGGAAAGTAAAGCTGTTCTTAAAATGGCGATGGATAAAATGGGTCTTTCAGCTAGAGCTTATGATCGTATCCTAAAAGTATCCCGTACAATTGCAGATCTAGAAAGTTCAGAGAAAATTGAAGTTAGCCATATCAGCGAAGCTGTACAGTACAGGAGTCTAGATAAAAAGTTTTGGGAATAGTTTT
>LSCM01000192.1 GCA_001577185.1 Cloacimonetes bacterium TCS62
GAAGCCAAAAAGGCAATCATGGCAGAGTTTAAACTCCATGATTCGGATACGGGATCTCCCGAAGTCCAAGTAGCACTGCTTACAGAGAAGATAAAATCTATTACTGCACATTTAAAAGTGCATAAAAAAGATTTTCACTCTCGAAGAGGATTATTAAAAATGATCGGTCAAAGAAGAAAATTATTGGATTATCTTCGAGAAAAAGATATCACAAGATATCGTAAGCTTATTAAAGCGCTCGGAATTAGGAAATAATAAATTTAAATTCGGGGGATTGAAACAATCCCCTTTTTAATTAAGAAAAAAGTGATGCGGAGAATGAAGAGCAATAAACTAAGGTTAAATTACATTGATCTCAGTCTATTGCTTCTGTTCTCCGCCAATGAAAATTAAAGGAGAAAGTATGCACAATTTTAAAATTACTAAAAAGACAATCGAAATAGCCGGTAGAGAATTAACAATTGAAAGTGGAAGAATGGCTAAACAAGCAAATGGCTCTGTTTTTGTAACTTATGGCGGAACTAGTGTTTTAGTTACAGCAACGATTTCAAATGAGATCAGGGAAGGTACTAATTTCTTTCCATTGACAGTAGATTTTATAGAGAAGATGTATGCCTCTGGAAAAATTCCAGGTGGATTTTTTAAAAGAGAAGCAAAACCATCAACGAAAGCAACACTTAACGCTAGATTAATTGATCGCCCCATCAGACCATTGTTTCCTAAAGGAATGAGAAATGCAGTCCATATAGTGGTAACTGTACTTTCTTTTGATGGAGAAAATGATCCGGGAATGCTGGGTATTTTAGGAGCATCAACAGCTCTATCTATCTCTGATATCCCTTTTAATGGTCCGATAGCAAATGTAAAAGTTGGCTTAAAGGATAATGAAGTTTTGATCAATCCAACTAACACACAGCTTTCAGAATCAAAACTTGATCTTGATGTGGCTGCTACTGAAACTTCTGTGGTTATGATAGAATCAGGTGCTGATGAAGTTAGTGAACAAGAGATAATGGATTCTATTTATACAGGTCACAAGACTATTAAAAAGTTAGTTGATCTACAAAAAGAATTTGTGGAAGAGATAGGTAAAGAAAAAATAGAAGTTGAATTGAAAACGGTTCCGGAAGAATTGATAGATTTTATAGAGAAACAATATGGAAATGACATCAAAAAATTAGCAAATATCAAAGGTAAACTAGATAGAGATGAACAGCTTAATGAACTTAAGGATAAGATGCTAGATGAGATTAAAGAAGAACTTTCTGAAGAGGAATATTCCGAGAATAGTGGTGACTATAAAGATGCATTTAGTGAAGTCTTTACAAAATATGTGAGAGTCGCTATCCTTAAGAATAATCATCGTGTAGATGGTAGAAGCTTGGATGATATCAGACCGATAACTTGCGAGATCGACGTTTTGCCAGAAGTACATGGTTCTGCTCTGTTCACCAGAGGAGAAACCCAATCTCTTGGTGCTATCACATTAGGCTCTGGCCGAGATGAGAAAATTATTGATGGTTTAGATGAAGAATATAAAAAACCATTCTATTTACATTACAATTTTCCACCCTTTAGCGTTGGTGAAGCTGGTTTTATGCGTGGGCCTGGCAGGCGTGAATTGGGACATGGTGCTCTAGCTGAACGCGCTTTATTACCAATGATGCCTTCTAATGATGAATTTCCCTATACAGTACGAGTAGTTTCAGAGATCTTAGAATCGAATGGTTCTTCTTCTATGGCAACCGTTTGCAGCGGTACTTTAGCTTTAATGGCTGCTGGTGTTCCTATCAAAAAACCTGTTGCAGGAATTGCTAATGGACTTATCATGGATAATGATGAATTTGTTGTACTAACGGATATCATGGGGCTTGAAGATCATTTGGGTGATATGGATTTCAAAGTTACAGGCACAAAAGATGGGATTACAGCTATGCAAATGGATATCAAGATCGAGGGAATAACTAAAGAGATAATGGGAATTGCCCTAGAGAAAGCAAAAACAGCTCGTCTCTATATTTTAGATCAAATTAATACAACGATCCCCAAGTCACGTAGTGAATTAGCAGAATCAGCACCACGAATTGAAACAATGAAAGTTCCACAAAAGAAGATAGGAGCGATAATTGGTTCTGGTGGTAAAATGATCAATCATATTATTGATATTACTGGGGCTCAGCTTGATATAGATGATGATGGATCTGTTACTATTTCTGCTCCAAATAAAAATTCTATAAAAGAGGCAAAAACTATAATTACTGCTATTATTAGTGATCCTGAAATGAATAAGATCTATGAAGGTCATGTTACAAGAATAGAAAAATATGGAGCTTTTGTTAAATTTATGCATGATACACAGGAAGGATTGGTTCATATTTCCCAACTACATAATTCACACATCAATAACGTAACAGATATGCTCAAGCTTGGAGATACTGTGAATGTTAAATTTATAGGGTTTGACCGTGGTAAGGTTAAATTGACTATGAAGAATGTAGATGGTAACCCAAAACCAAAAAAGCCATCAGGAAATCGTCGACACAATAGTAGAAATAAGAACAGAAGATAAGCGAGGCTTGAACTTTATGGATGATTATAAAGTTAAAGATATAAAATTAGCGGATTTTGGAAGAAAAGAGATCAAACTGGCAGAAAAAGAGATGCCAGGATTAATGGCACTTCGTGAAAAATATAGTGAAGACAAACCACTTAGGGGTGCTAAGATCACTGGCAGTCTGCATATGACAATTCAAACAGCAGTTCTCATCGAAACATTGGTTGCTTTAGGTGCTGATGTTCGATGGGCTAGCTGCAATATCTTCTCGACTCAGGATCAGGCAGCAGCTGCGATAGCTGATTTAGGAATACCTGTTTTCGCTTGGGAAGGAGAAACCATCGAAGAATACTGGTGGTGCACAATGCAGGCTTTATCTTTCCCGGATGGTTTGGGACCAGATCTCATCGTAGATGATGGGGGAGATGCGACGTTATTCGTTCATAAAGCAGTTGAATATCAGAAGGACAGATCAATAGCTGATAAAGATCATCAAA
>LSCM01000193.1 GCA_001577185.1 Cloacimonetes bacterium TCS62
TATTCTTACCTTTAAGGAAAAGCATAGCTTTATCTACGATCTTACGATAATCTTCTTGCGCAATATTACCAATACAAGGTGCTTTACACTTTCCTAATTGAAAATTTATGCAAGCTCTATCTTCTTTTATGTCGTTCGCATTTATTTCTAGTTTACAGGTTCGAATAGGAAAAACCCACTCCATTAGCTTTAGTGTTCTGCGCACAGAACTTGCCTTCATATAAGGTCCGAAATACTTAGCTCCGTCCTTTTTAAGTTTTCTAGTTACAAAGATTCTGGGAAAATCTTCTTGTAAGGTAACTTTTATAAAGGGATACCTTTTATCATCTTTTAAGGCGATATTATACTTAGGTCGGTGCTTTTTTATTAAATTTGCTTCTAACTCCAAAGCTTGGTTTTCTGTCTTAGTAATTATATAATCAAAATCATGGATCTTTTGAACTAGTTCTTTGGTTTTACTATCCGTTGCAGAACCACCAAAATATGAACGAACTCTATTTTTCAATTGTTTTGCTTTTCCAATATAGATGATCTTCCCCGATTTATCCTGCATTAGATATACTCCGGGAGATTTTGGTAAAAGATCTAACTTTTGCTTTATTTTCTTTTCAATTTTTGCCATATTAGATTTTTTATCTCGGAGCTATATTCAACTTTAAGTATGGAAGAAGAAACTATAAAAAACGCTATACTCGCAAGTCCTAAGCTACCCACTTTGATGATCGCTGCCCAGAAATTTTTTGCAGGATAGATCGAATTCACCATGGTTAAACCTACGAAGATCAAAATTGAAAGAAATGTTGTTTTTAAAATAGCTTGCCAAACTTTGGGGAACCGTATCTGAGGAATTTTCTCCTTTAGGTACTTAGAGAGTAATAAAAACTGTATCATAGCAGAGATAGAGGTAGACAAAGCAAGACCTGCATGCTGCAAAAATTGCATTAAGATAATATTTAATGTAATATTTACACCCACAATGATCGCTGAAATTTTTACAGGTGTTTTGGTATCTTTGTTAGCGTAGAAAACTGGTATGACCAACCTATTCAAACTAAAAAATATTATACCTAAAGAATAAAACAATAAAGCACTATAAGTCATTTCAACAGAATTAAGATCAAACTTTCCTCGCATGAATAATATCCGTATAAAATCCTTACCTAATCCCGCAATAATAGCTGTGATCGGCAACATTATATAACTCAATGAAATGATCGAGAAGCGCAATTTACCTTGTAATTCTTTCCATTTTTTTTGGGCAATATATTTTGAAAATAAGGGTAATACTGCAACTCCCGCAGCAATACCGAAAATACCCATCGGAAGCTGCATCAACCTATTTCCATAGCCTAGTGCTGCTATACTACCGGTTGCTAATAGCGAAGCTAATATGATATCGACAACAAGATTGATTTGTCTTACAGCAATACCTATTGCTCCAGGTATCAATCTTTGCCAAACAGCTTTAAGATCGTCACTTTTTAACCTAATAGTCAGTCTGATCTTATAACCTAATCTCTTAAGTAATGGGAAATTCACTACTGTTTGTAGCACACCACCCAAAATAACACCGTAAGACCATACTGTAACTTTTTCTTCGATCGTAGAGCTAGGCGAAAATAAAACAAACAGACCCAAACTTCCAATCATAGCTAAATTCAGAAAAGCAGACGAAAGTCCTGGTATAAAAAACTTATCATGTGAATTCAATATTGAGATCAATGTAGATGACATACCAATCAAAAACAAATAAGGGAATAGTATCCTTGCTAATTTAATTACCAGTATTCGTGATTCTTGACTAAAACCAGGTGCGATGATCGTGATGATAATCGGTGTAAGTAGAATACCCAGCAAACATAGGATTACAAGAAATAGTGATAAGATGGATAGTATATTTAAAGCAAATTTTATTTGTTTATTACGATTTTTCTTGATGCCAATTTCATTGTAAAGTGGTATGAATGCTGCCGATAAAGCACCTTCTCCAAAAAGTTTTCTTAAAAAATTTGGGATCTGATATGCTACTCTGAAAGCATCTGCTACGTAGGTTGTTCCGAAAAAATTTGTCATCATTATATCTCGAACAAGACCAAAGATCCTGCTGATAAAAACAGCGATCGACATCGAACCTACATTTTTAACTAACTTTCTTTTACTCATATTTCTTTTCCCAGCTTTTTAATTAACCACAGTAATCTTTTCCAAAATTCATGAAGTGATTGTTATTGTAAATATAATTTTTTATAGTTCGTAAAGATATTCACATATTTCTTGACATAGTATTAATTTCAAATTTTCTCAAAACATCGCTTAAGTCATTGGTCTAAGGTTATTTGCTAAGATTAATGTCCGATAGGGTATTTTTGGAAATGAAAGTATCTCCCCTGCTTGGAAAGGCGAGTTTACCAATTTAACTTGCCTTCAAAAAAAATTTTGGAGGACAAATGAAAAGAATTTTACTCACAGCAATTGTAATGTTTATTCTACTTTTAAATGCTTGTAGTGAAACTGATGGACCTACTGGTAATGATAATCAAAATGAACCACCAGCACTTGCAGCAGTATTTGATCTACAATTTACAATTCCGGACAGCAGTGAGTTGCAGCAATTTCAAGCGGAAATTATCAGTTACGAAGGTTCTGATGTTACTGCTTATAATTTAGGTCAATTTATTCCACAAATAACTGTTAATGAATTTTTGGAAATTGATGATTTTGATAGCCGGAAATTATTTAGCATTGAGATCGTCTCCAGTGATGAAGATGGAAATTATTCACCCAGAAGTCATGGTTATGTAGATCTCCGCTGGGATCAGTTCACTTCCGGTTACCTATTACCAGCTGAAAAGGGAAGAACATATTTTCCTGACCCATCGATAGAAACAGGTTATAATGTAAAAGAGGCAACATATCTAAAATTGTATCGTGGTATTGATGTAAATCTGAACGATGTGATCACCCCATTCGAGATTGAAGCTATCGAAACAGAATCTATAACTTATTTCAAAGATGAAGACACTTTTACAGAAAATGCTTTTTC
>LSCM01000194.1 GCA_001577185.1 Cloacimonetes bacterium TCS62
AGACTCTATACAGAAGAAGATACGAAAGATATCAATTATGAAGAATCTTTAGGATTCCCAGGTGTCTATCCTTACACTCGCGGAGTGCAACCAACAATGTATCGCGGTAGATTGTGGACCATGAGACAATATGCTGGTTTTGGAAATGCAAAAGAATCAAATAAACGGTACAAATTCCTTTTAGAAAAAGGTCAGACAGGTCTTAGTATAGCTTTTGATCTTCCCACCCAGATGGGTTATGATAGTGACCATATAATGAGTGAAGGAGAAGCTGGGAAAGTTGGTGTCGCTATCGATTCACTTGCAGACATGGAAATTCTTTTTGATGGAATCCCACTTGATAAAGTTTCTACATCTATGACGATTAATGCTCCGGCTTCTGTACTTCTTGCAATGTATATAGCAGTTGCAGAGAAACAAAATATATCTGCTGATAAGCTTCGTGGTACGATTCAAAACGATGTTTTAAAAGAATATATTGCTCGTGGAACTTATATTTTTCCACCTAAAGAATCAATGCGCTTGATCACAGATATTTTTGAGTATTGTTCTTCTAAAGTTCCACAATGGAATACAATTTCTATCTCAGGCTACCATATTAGAGAAGCTGGATCTACAGCAGCTCAGGAAATAGCATTTACTCTGGCAGACGGAATAGCCTATGTGAAAGCTGCTTTGGAAAGTGGTTTGGATATTGATAAGTTTGCACCTAGACTTTCATTCTTTTTTAATGCTCATAACGATCTTTTTGAAGAAGTTGCAAAATTTAGAGCAGCAAGATTGATCTGGGCAAAATTGATGAAAGAGAATTTTGGAGCTACTAATCCAAAATCTATGAAATTACGTTTTCATACTCAAACTGCTGGTAGCACACTTACAGCTCAACAACCTGATAACAATATCGTAAGAGTTGCAACTCAAACTTTAGCAGCTGTTTTAGGTGGAACTCAATCTCTTCACACTAATTCACGTGATGAAGCATTAGCTCTTCCTACTGAAGATAGTGTTCAAATTGCCCTGCGAACACAACAGATCGTTGCTCATGAAAGCGGCGTTGCAAACACTGTTGACCCACTTGCTGGTTCTTACTTTGTGGAAAACCTAACCAATGATATGGTAATAGAAGCTGAAAATATGATAGAAAAGATTGAGAAATTGGGTGGCATGGTCAAGGCGATAGAAAAAGGTTATGTTCAACAACAGATACAAAATTCAGCTTACGATTATCAGCGCTCTATTGAAAGTAAGGAGCGGATTGTCGTTGGAGTAAATAAATTTAAAGCCGAAGAAAAAGTAAAACCGAAACTGTTGAAAGTAGATCCAGTTATAGGAGAGAATCAGAAATCTAAACTTAAAGAGCTAAAGAATAAACGAGATAGTAAGAGCGTAAATCAAAAACTGGATGATATCCGAAAGGCAGCAAAAGGTTCACAAAATCTAATGCCGCTTATGATCGAAGCTGTTAAAGAATATGCAACTTTAGGTGAAATTTGTGATGTACTACGAGAAGAATTTGGTGAATATCAAGAAAATGTGATTCTTTAAAAAAATTCATCTTTAAACTTAGACTTGTTATTTAGGAGAAAACAAAAATTTTCTTAAAATGCATTATTTTGAATTGAATCAAAAAAATAAAGCTTGGATTTAAGAATTCATAAATATTTCGCTATTCGATAATTTTACGAGGTATGTCTGCAGGTAACCTGGCTAATGATTCATAATTCATCTGATTAGTATATTCCCCAAATGCCGAAACAGTTATCTCTTGTCCATTCTGATTTCCTATCAACAAAACTTCGTTGCCTTTTTTAGTGTACGGAATTTCGCTGATATTCACGATCAACATATTCATGTTAACTGTACCTATAACTTTAACTTTATTACCATTAATGATTACACTACCATGATTACTCAAAGAGCGACTATAACCATTTGTATAACCTACTGGGATTACGGCAATTTTCATATCCTCCTGAGCCTGAAAGGTATTATTATATCCTATGAAATTTCCACTCGAAATATTTTTGGTATTCATTACACAGCTTTTCCAATTGATTATTCTTTGTATTGGATTTTTTCTTTTATTATGTTTACCTAAGTAGTGAATTAATGTTTCTTTACTTGGCCAAAGTCCATATTGTAATATACCAATTCGAACCATATTGAATCTAGTATTTGGATAATTCATGGTAGCTGCAGAAGAAGCGCAGTGAATTCTCTTTGGATTCAGATTCTTTTTTTGAAATTGGTGAATAATTCGTTTGAAAATTTTAATCTGATTTGTAACTCGATAGTAATTTGCAATACTTTCTGCTCCTGCGAAATGGGTACAAAGACCTTGGAATTGAATGTAGTCTGATCTTAAATAATTGACTACTTTTTCCATTTCATGCTTTTCAAAACCAATTCTATTCATTCCGGTTTCTACATTTATATGAACCAACGCTTTTTTATTTAATTTTGTCGCAATCTCATTTGTAGTCTTTAAACGATCTAATTCGAAAACATAGAATTCGATGTCATTTTTTATAGCCCATTCTATTTTGCCATTAGGGATCATACCCATAATCATTATTTTTGTATTACTATTAACTTTACTTTCAAAGGTTTCTAGAGCTTCCTTACTACTAAAAACAGAAAAATGATCTATACCGAATTCTTCTGCAAGAGGTATGAATTTTTTGATCCCATGACCATATGCATTACCTTTAACAACAGATGATAGTTTAATATTATTATCGATCTGATTGCGGATAAATTCTAAATTTTTCTTTAAAGCTGATCTACTGATCTCTATAAATGAGGTATCGAACATAATTTAACTCTCCAAAAGTTGAATGATTTTGTAATAGATTGTAATTCCTGGTTCAATGATCTCATCAGGGAAATCATAATTTGGATTATGAAGTTGAGCACAGTCTTTACCAGTTCCCAAACCGAACATTGCACCCGGGAAATTATTTGTAAAATGGCCAAAATCTTCTGACCATTTAAAGGGTGTTTGTATTTCTTTGATCTTTAAATTTTCATAGA
>LSCM01000195.1 GCA_001577185.1 Cloacimonetes bacterium TCS62
TGCAATTTCAAAATCGTGGATAACAACCGACCCATTAGAAGCTAAAGCCTTAATAGCACCATTTTCAATAAATTCAATCAGAATAGGCGACAAACCCAACTTGACCACATGACCACCCAAAGCTACTATGATCGGTTTATCGTGCTTAATAGCAGATACACATTTATCAAGCAGATCATTGAGATCTTTTGCTTTGAGCATATTAGGGAACGTGGAAGTTAAATCCTTATCAGAAAGTGTAGATGGTCGTCCAAAATCTTCAATATGAACTTTACTGCTCCTGTCATCGATCGAATATTTTTCTAATCCACTTAGGTCTATTTCATCATATCTACTCATTTTTACTCCCTTGTGCTGTCCAATTTATTTTCATGTTCTTTTCTAAATTGATCAAACCTATTTTCTAATATTGCAGAACGTGTTTTTCTTACAAGCTCTAAATAAAAATGCAAGCTATGTAATGTGGCTAATCTTAAAGCCAAGATTTCATCTACATTGAACAGATGCCGAATATAAGCACGTGAAAAATTTTTACAAGTATAACAATCACAATTTTTATCGATTGGAGAAAAATCCTGTTTATAGCGAGCTGCCTTAATTATCAATTTACCTTGCCATGTAAATATCGTACCATTCCGTGCATTTCTGGTGGGCATTACACAATCAAACATATCCACACCATTAGCAATGTTATCAAGAAGATCTTTCGGCGTACCAACTCCCATGAGATAACGTGGTTTTCTTCTGGGAAGAACCTTATTCAAAAGACCTGTAATTTTTAACATATCATCTTTTGATTCACCTACAGCCAAACCTCCTATCGAATAACCGGGAAAATTCATCTCGATCAAACGCTTCGCACTCTCTTCGCGGAGATCCTCATAAATTCCACCTTGCACAATACCAAAAAGAGCTTGTTTTTTTGTATTCGTGTGAGCATCTTTACCTCGCTTTGCCCATCTTAAAGTAGTTTGCAAAGATTGTGCTACATACTCTTTCGTAGCTGGATAAGGTGGACATTCATCAAAAGACATGATAATATCAGAACCTAAAGAGTTTTGGATTTCTATCACTTTTTTCGGAGTGAACATATGATAACTACCATCAATATGAGATTGAAACTTTACTCCCTCGGGTGTTATTTTCCTTAAACCTTTCAGGCTCATTACTTGAAAACCACCACTATCTGTCAAAATTGGTTTATTCCAGTTCATGAAGTTATGTAAACCGCCTGCTTTTTCGATGAGTTTATGTCCAGGTCTTAAATACAAATGATAAGTATTTCCAAGAATGATCTGGGCTTGAATATCTTCTTCTAATTCTTTTGGAGAAATAGTTTTCACGGTTGCTTTTGTGCCAACAGGCATAAAAATTGGGGTTTCTATTTTCCCATGCGGAGTATGTAAAATACCAGCTCTAGCATTTTCACTCTCTGCTTCTATGGTAAATTCAAAAATATCATCCTCCCCTAGTTTATCCTGCTTTCACTTTGTTGCTGCTTGATCGATAAATTCCTGGTAAAGATCCTACTAAGATCGTTCCAAAATGCAAAAAGCATTAAAAACAATAATAAAACAATTCCAATATTTTGAAGAGCGATCTGAACTTTTCTTGATAGTGGCTTTCTTTGGATCCCTTCAATTACACAGAAAAATATGTGTCCACCATCTAAAATTGGAATCGGCAGTAAATTCATTATCATCAAAATAATACTTATAGCAGCAATAAAGGTTAAAATACTATATAATCCTTTTTTTGCAGATTGCTGAGACATTGTGTATATCATCACCGGCCCACCTAAATTAGCTTTTATTGCCTCCGGATGAGCGATCAGTTTATACAACATGGAATAATTAACCGCTACAAAATTTACAGTGGTTATCATTCCATAACCTACCGATTCGATCATGTTATATTTTTCTTCGGATTTTACCGGTAAATACTGAGTTATACCAATTATTCTACTATCGTCGATTATATTTGTTTCTAATTCTATCTCTTTATCGAAAGTTCGCTTATCACGTTTAACCACCAGTCTAACTGTGTTCTTTTCACTGGTTTTGATAGCTTCTCGCATCTCATACCAATCGTCTACAGGTTTATCATTTATCGATATTATCTGATCATCCTCCATCAAACCAGCTTTATAAGCCGGCAGGCCAGGCGCTACCTCTCCAATCCTCGCGGGAGTTAAGGGAAGGATGCTGCTTGTCCAATCCTGAGGATCGATATCTGAAATTTGAACTCTGCGTATCTGTCCATCTCTTTCGATCTTGTAGCTGTTATCTTCATTTTTTTGGGTGTGTTTAATTATCTGTGACCAACCTAATACCTCATTATTGTTTACAGCTAAAATTCTATCATTAACTTTAAGCTGCTGATAAGGTTCTTCCATTTTGCCAATTACAGGCATATTGTCTTCATAAGTTCTTCCTACAGCAAAGGATAGAATGAAAACCAAGATCGCAAATAAAAAATTCATGAAAGGACCGGAAAAAGCGATAACCGCTCTTTTCCACCAAGCTTTTTCCTGATAGGAATCGTCTCCACTTACATCTTCATCCGGATTCTCACCTTTCATTTTCACATAACCACCCAGAGGGATTAACGAAATACAAAACTCAGTATTAAACTTGTGAAAAGAATACAATTTGGGACCAAATCCGATCGAAAATTTCTCAACTTTTACGCCAAATAACACAGCTGCTAAATAATGACCGCCCTCATGCACAGTGATAAGGATACCCAAAGCAACTATTGCAAATATAATATTAATCACTAAACTCCTTTTATAAAATTATTCTTATGTATTTGTAATTTAGACAAATAATTTATTTATGGATCTCAGTGTAATAATTTTCACTTAAAGAAAGATAAGATCCATCTGAACAAGTCCTAATTATAACCACCTTAGGTCAAGTTTTTTCACCGCAGAAACTAGTTGCAAATGGTTAAGCGATTGACAAATAATTTTTCTATTTTAGCGTCGTAATCTATAAAGCGGAAGGTAAGGATGAAGAATGCAATT
>LSCM01000196.1 GCA_001577185.1 Cloacimonetes bacterium TCS62
CACGATACTTTGAAAAAATGCCAACTTCAGCTAGCGATGAATTTATTCAAATTCAGCATAAATTCGACAGAAATACTATCAGGTTAACATTAAAAAATAAACATAAAGAAAAATACATTAGTTTAGATGAATCTATGATTAGGAATTTCCAACGCACAACTTATCGAGCTGATTTTTGGCAAAACATATCTAACGTCAGGTTAAAAACACGATTTGAAATTAATACCGAATATTTAAAGGATGAAGCTGTTTGGAAAAAAGGCTTTTTAACTTACCAACAATTGAAAATAAAATTCAAAAATCTTGAGTGTATTACTCAAATAACACTTTATCACTCGGATGTACTACACTATATGTATGAGAATAATGTTGATGGTATTATGCAAAACTCTGTCTTGAGAGGAGATGGTATTTATTCATTTCTATTAATGAAATATAATTTTTTCAAACACTATGAAGTTCAGTTCAAAATATCAGATCATTGGCAGAAAAAAAATAAAATGAAATTGTATCTTCAAATAATCACTCAATTCTAATTGTCTATTGTTGTCTGAATATCACGTGTATCACCATTCAGCTTTAAAGTAGCTTGAATTTTGTGTGTCTTATCATTACCGATCTCTTCACCAATACCGACTATTATCAAATCATCACCTGAAGATGAAATTGTGTAAGACCCGGTTTCTGTACTTATTTCATTTTATCATAATCATAACCAGACCCCGAATTTATCTAGATCCCAGCTCCCTCCACCACCACCATAACTTTCCATAGTTTTATAAAAAGCAACTGCTAGTATCTCTTTTGCAAGAACAAGTTTTCCTCTTTTGTTTGGCACTAATTTTTGCGAAATCACAACTTTCAGTACATCCGCAAGACGACACCTCACTCTCTCCTGTTCATCAGGTGGAAATTCAGCAATAATTCTGTGTATACTATCGGAAGCATCCTTTTCTACCATATTCTTCAATAATTTCTTTAAATGTAAATAGATCTCTTTTTTATAAACCTTGTGAGATGAGATAAATTTGTTGATCTCTTTAATTCGATTAATACCGAATAAAACAATTTCCGGCATCGATCTAATTTATGGTACTATGCGAGTTCCTCTCCCATTTTTATTGCCTGGAGAACTATTGTATACTTCAATTACATTATAGATAACAGCTATGAATTCTTTATCAAAATCACCATGAAAATAGCTGTGGATCAAATTAATGTACTTTACCACATCTCTTTCGTATTCAGTGAGATCAGGATTTTGGGGATGAATTAAATAGGCAATTGTTTTCAATTTAAACGTCGGTATTGCCATAAAGACGATCACAGAGGTAGGTTCTGTCATCTGATTTAAGAAAGTCTGAGTTCCTCTTTCTGGAGTTGCATATAGCTCCAGTGAAACCTGTTTAGTTTTATCAAATATAGAATCAGCATTATTGTAGAAACTAGTAAGTACTTCTAATTTTTTCATGTATCCATCGTCAAAAGTGTCTTCTAATTTATTAATGATCTCTTTGATATTTTCTCTTTTTGGTAAGAATCCACATCCTTTAATAGCATTGTTCAATTTAAAGTGCGAATCTTCTCTACGATACCCATATGTAGCGATAATACCATTATGTGGGCCTTCCAAGTTTGGTCTTTGTCCATTTTTAATTTTTTCTATGTAACCATTTCTTGCCTGTACATTCCATTTCATGAACATATCTGGAACTTTTTTTAATTTATATTCTTGCCACTTCCCATCTATTTGGGCAGCAATAACTCCTTTTTCTAATTTCTTAGTGTCCACTGTTTTATGAACGAAATAATTTTCAGTCCAAAAATCCTCACCAAACTTCCCATCTACCACCTTGATATTTTCATCCGCAGAGACAGGTAAAATAATTAAAAATAATACACAAAAAATAAATGTTCTTTTCATAAGATATCCTATAGATATTTTTTCAAATCTTTCCCTTTCACGCCTGCAAGTAATTCAATATATTTTTTTACTGGACTAGATGATATCTTGGGAAATAGAACCTCTTCAATTTGGAAGAATCCAACAGACTCATTCATAGTAACTTCAATTTTTATTGGTTTCCTCTTCCCCTTTGTGATATGAACTTTTTCTATAGCAGTAGATGAATACTTGTGTATATCACCAACTTGAGGTTCATTGATCAATATGGTCGATATTCTAGCTCTTCCCTGCTCCATATCACAACCATCGCCTATTAAAACTAAACCAGCTTCCAACGTATTTACTTTATGATTTGCCATATGCCCAAAAATTCCCTCAAGTATCATCGCTTTCAATACAACTTTTATCCTTATTCCACTATAAAATTTGTCAAGAATTCTCTGGATAAGAGGTACGGTTAAGTTTACACTCATAAATTCATGTGAATCTCTGGATACTGTCATACCTATATCATGAAGTAAGCCAGCTATGAGAACAGCAACTTTACTATCTTCTACCGTACCAACTCTCTCTTTTTCAAGATTGAATTTTTTCCCTGCTTTTTGGAGAAGATTAAACATTAATATTGCATTTAAAGCTGCTTTTCTCATGTGAACAGGACCATGATCATTAAAGCCTAATCGTTTTATCGATACTACATTTGCATAATCGTGTAACGCTTGAATCTCTTCATCAGCAAAAATATATTTCGCGATCTTCAGTGGTTTTCCTTCTAATCGTCTTAATATTTTATCTTCAAAGTGACTTTGTACACTTGTTTTTTTCATATATTATTCCTAAAAAATGATTTTTGTCATTTAAGTCAATTCCAAAATTAGTGCAATGTTTTTTTTGACTGAAAAAATAATTGACACACATACCCTCATTTTTACTTTGTCATTTCATTCTTAAAAAGATATCAAGTGGGCTTGTAACTCAGTGGTAGAGTATCTGCCTTTTAAGCAGAGAGTCGATGGTTCGAATCCATCCAGGCTCACCATTTTAATAAAGTGTCCCGTTAGTCTAGTGGTTAGGACTCAGGATTTTCATTCCTGCATCAGGGGTT
>LSCM01000002.1 GCA_001577185.1 Cloacimonetes bacterium TCS62
AAACTCGCACACCGTAAGCCTAAGGTTTCCTGAGTAAAGATAATCTGCTCAGGGTTAGTCTGCCCCTAAGGCGAGTCAAGCGAGCTTGAGTAGCTGATGGGCATCAGGTTAATATTCCTGAACCTGTAATAGATGAGCGATGGAGTGACGCGATATTGCGTTGGAGACGGGTGTTGGACGTCCCGTTGAACCCATGTAGGTAAGACTATAGGTAAATCCGTAGTTTTAATAACCGAGGTGGGGGACGAGAGCTTTAAGCTCTAAAGTCCACTTAGATATATTGCCAAGAAATAGCTTCTAAGTGTTTGAGTTTATTACAGACAGTACCGCAAACCGACTCAGGTAGGCGAGGAGAGTATCCTAAGGTGTTCGAGAGAATTCTGGTTAAGGAACTCGGCAAAATAGCCCCGTAACTTCGGGAGAAGGGGTGTCCGTTTTAGTGAAGGAGTTTACCTCTGGAGCTTTGATGGATTGCAGTGAAGAGGTCCAAGCGACTGTTTATCAAAAACACAGGTCTATGCAAAGACGTAAGTCAAGGTATATAGACTGACACCTGCCCGGTGCTGGAAGGTTAAATGGAAGAGTTAGCTTCGGCAAAGCTCTGAAATGAAGCCCCAGTAAACGGCGGCCGTAACTATAACGGTCCTAAGGTAGCGAAATTCCTTGTCGGGTAAGTTCCGACCTGCACGAATGGTGTAACGACTTGGACGCTGTCTCAACCAGGAGCTCGGTGAAATTGTAGTGGCGGTGAAGATGCCGCCCACCCGCGAACGGACGGAAAGACCCCGTGAACCTTTACTGCATCTTGATATTGTGATTTGATAAGATATGTGTAGGATAGGTGGGAGGCTTTGAAGCTGGTACGCTAGTATCGGTGGAGCCATTGTTGAAATACCACCCTTATTTTCTTGGATTACTAACGTGTAAAGTTGAACCTTTATGCGGACATTGTCAGGAGGGCAGTTTGACTGGGGCGGTCGCCTCCTAAATAGTAACGGAGGCTTACAAAGGTTCCCTCAGGCTGGTTGGTAATCAGCCGTAGAGCGTAAAGGTATAAGGGAGCTTAACTGCGAGACTGACGGGTCGAGCAGATGCGAAAGCAGGTCTTAGTGATCCGGTGGCTCTGTATGGAAGGGCCATTGCTCAAAGGATAAAAGGTACTCCGGGGATAACAGGCTGATACCACCCAAGAGTTCATATCGACGGTGGTGTTTGGCACCTCGATGTCGGCTCAACTCATCCTGGGGCTGAAGAAGGTCCCAAGGGTTTGGCTGTTCGCCAATTAAAGAGTTACGCGAGCTGGGTTCAGAACGTCGTGAGACAGTTCGGTCCCTATCCTTCGTGGGCGTAGGAAATTTGAGGGGAGCTACATTTAGTACGAGAGGACCGGTGTGGACGAACCACTGGTGTATCGGTTGTACCGCCAGGTGCATTGCCGAGTAGCTAAGTTCGGAATGGATAACCGCTGAAAGCATCTAAGCGGGAAGCCAACCCCAAGATAGATTTCCCATGAGATACGTTGGAGACTACAACGTTGATAGGTCACAGGTGTAAGCACAGCAATGTGTTCAGCCGAGTGATACTAATATATCGATTGCCTTACTTATATTTATAATTTCTCTATCGCACTTCTTAATACCTTACAAAGGTCTTGATTAAAATTAGAGCCTTTAGTGATGGTGGTAAGAGCGGTGAGGTCACACCTGTTCCCATCCCGAACACAGAAGTTAAGCTCACCTGCGCCGATGGTACTGCATGGGTAACTGTGTGGAAGAGTAGGTCGCCGCCATCACTAAAGGCTCGTTTTATTTTTCTTATGGACTAAAAACAAGTTTTAAGCGAAGTAAGAAGTTACTTTAAAATCATTATCCTATTAGCATTTTCTAAATTGACTAGATATTTTTCTAATTTCCTTTTTTTATGATGTTTTATAGAAATTTTTATTGTTACTTCTGCTGCATAGTCTATATTTACAATATCAGCATTAAGTTGCTCTAATTGGTACTTTAACTGTTCAGCAAAATCATATTCAGCTTTGAGTCTATAAAATTCTAATTTAACAATTTTTTTTAAAGGAGCCAATTTAATAGCAGTATCCACGCTTTCGCCATAAGCATTGATAAGTCCACGAATACCTAACTTCACTCCTCCAAAATAGCGGGTTACAACTACTGCAATATTTGTCATTTCATGTTTTTTAAGTGAGTTTAACATTGGTTTCCCAGCAGTTCCTGATGGTTCACCTGCATCTGATGAATGAAAGGTTTCACCCTTTTCACCTATGATATAAGCCCAACAATTGTGATTGGCTGTTTTGTAGTTATCAGAGATTTTTGAAATATAATACTTGGCCTCTGCCATGGTTGTTACAGAATACATACTAACAATAAATCTGGAACGTTTGATCTTTATTTCGGCTGTTCTTTCTTTAGCTATTGAATAAAAATATTTCATAGATTATTCAGATCAATTTTCTATAAGTTCTCTCAATTGTTCTACATCCATTTTTTTAATAACGCTTTGTCCTTTCTCTATTATGCTTTCAAACATTTTCTTCTTACTTTGCTGTAATGAAATAATTTTTTCCTCAATTGTATCTTTAGTTATTGTCTTATAGACCATGACTTTCTTTGTTTGGCCAATCCTATGAGCGCGGTCAATAGCCTGATTTTCCCCCATTGGATTCCACCAAGGGTCAACGATAATTACAGTGTCAGCAGCGGTAAGATTCAAACCATATCCACCTGTTTTCAAGCTAATCAGGAATGCGCGAACCTTATTATTATTGTTGAAATTCTCTATGACATTTTTTCGATTTTTCGTCGATCCATCCATGTATTCATATCTAATTTGTTCTTCTTTAAGAAGTTTTTTTAATGTTTGCAACATCTTCACAAATTGGCTGAAAATCAATAACTTTTTATCATTCTCAACTGCATCTACAATAACTTCTCTTAATGTTTCTATTTTACCAGAAAGTTCTAATTTGTTATCTATATTTTTTTCAATCATAGCAGGATGATTACACACCTGTCTTAATTTAGTAAGAGCTGCAAGAATATGTATATAATTTGAGCCAAGATCTCCTGGTATTTGCATATATTTTTTGCGTACATTTTCAATAATTTGTAGGTAAATTTTCTTTTGAATATCAGTCATCGTACAATAGATTATCTGTTCTTGTTTGTCCGGTAATTCAATGAGAACATTCTGTTTTTTTCTGCGTAAAATGAAAGGTGAAACGTGCATTTTCAATTTATCAAAAGTATTATCATCATTAGTGGAATTCACATATCTACTTTTAAATTTCTTATTGGATGGTAGATATCCGGGCATGAGAAAATCAAATATCGACCATAATTCTAGTGGATGATTTTCGATTGGTGTACCAGTTAAAGCCATTTTATGATTTGATTGCAATTTTTTTATAGCTTTAGTTCTTAAGGCAGAAGGATTTTTAATATGCTGAGCTTCATCAAGAATAATGTATTCAAAATCTATTTCAGAAAGCTGCTCAATATCATTTTGGATAATTGAATAGGAAGCGAATAGAATATGTACGTTTAGATTTTCTAATATTTTTTTACGTTCCTTTTTTGATCCTTCATACAATCTATATGAAAGACTTTTATTGAATTTCTCAATCTCTGCTGCCCAGTTAAATAGTAACGTTTTGGGGCAGATCACTAGATTATTAGAGTTGGTATTTAATTTCGATAGCACAGCTATTGCCTGTACAGTTTTTCCTAATCCCATATCATCTGCTAAGATTCCTGACATCCCATAATTTTGAAGCATCATAAGCCATTGGAATCCGGCTTTTTGATAACTTCTTAGAACAGGTTTCATAAAATTTGGTAACTCTGGTTTTTTCTCTAGTTTTCTTCTAATAATTGCTGAGAACATTTCCTCTAAGTATTCATCACCTTCAATATTAATACCATCATTAACTGTATGTAGCTGATATACATAGGGTAGATTATAGATTGATAGTTTATAACCCTTATCTTTTTTCTTAGCTTTACTTTTCTTCAATAACTTATTGATCTCATCAAAAGCATCCTTGTTTTCAAAGAAAAGTAGTCTACCATCTTTCAATTTAAGAAATTTTTCTTTATTTTTAAAGAATTTTTTTAACTCAGCATGTGTGAATTTGATATCTTTATAATTATACTCAACATCATATTCGAACCAATTTATTTTACTTGTTGATTTTGTTTTGATAACAGGTTTAAGACTAACTTTATAAATAAATTCTTTCTTAAGATCTTCTGATAGTTCTATATTCCAACTTGGTTTTCCAAATTCAAAAATAATTTTCTTTAAATTCTCAATAGTTTTAGAGCCTTCGAAAAGTAATTGAGAGTTTTCTTCTAGATCATCGCTATTATATTCTGGAAATTTTCTTACAAACTGCAGAATCTCATACTTAATATGAGGAGGAATATAAAACCAACGAGATTTTCTATCGATATCATATTTCACCAATTCAACTGGTAAAAGAATAGAAGACATTGGTATTTCAAGACCATCTTTATAATCAAGTATACCTTCCATGATAATATTGTTTTTGCCTTCTTTATAGAGTCTATAGGTTATGATAGGTGTATTATGGAGTACTTCATCTATTTCAATGCCATCTTCAAAATCCAAATAGCATTTTACTAATCCTAATTGACGAGCTACAATTGATGATAGATAAACAAGATCAGCTTTTTGTAGAAAATAACCGTCTGCAAAAATCTGTTGAGTTACTTTATTTTTAAAAGGTAAATTTATAGCGTAAACTATGTTCTTCTTGAACACATACGTTGAAATACCAGGATAAACAGAAGAGATATTCTCATTATTTGATATCCCTAATTTAAACTTATCATAGGAGATTTGCTTAACGAAAAAATTTATGCGAAGATCTTCTTCGGAGAAGTGCATCTGATCACCTGTTTCTTTAATATAAGTTTTATGTTGTAAACTTTTTAAAATTGGTAAAAAGTGAATAAAATTTTTCTTATATATAGTAAAAAATTTATTTTTCCTACTAAAGGAACATTTATTTTTTTGCAAAAGTTTAAAAAATTCCAATTCCATAGAAGAGAGTGCTTTCATCTGCTTTTCTGCTTTAGGGATTAGTTCAAGATCATCTTCTTTGAATTCACCATTTGCGGCTATGATAGAGATTATCCTAATTTCAAGTGGATGATAGCTTTTCAAATGAAATCTGATCTTATCAGTTTTTTGATTGTAAATGTCTGCGATTTCTATCTTTGCATTAATAGTAGTTCTTTGCCAATATTCATTATAATTGAGTAAATTCGTATGATATGTTTGAACTACTTTTTTTTCTAACATATCAGTTGTAAGAAATTTATAAGCATAATTTAAAATTGAAAGATAGTGCTTACAATCTTCTTCACCGCATTGAGAGCAACGATGCTCCGAAATTTTACGTTTACTTTTATTATAGATTATCTCTACCTCTGCTTCAAATATAGGCCTAATAGATGTTGTGGGTTCAAATTTAAATACTATCTCTTTATTTTCATCAAGATAGTTCTGAAAAGAAAGATCTGATTTCTTTAAATGTATTATGGAACTTTTAAAAAACCAAGAATTTGATGATTCATGGTATTCTTTCCCAAATAGTCGTGCCATCGAAACTCCTTAATTATTTATAAAGATTTCGAATGATATTACATTATTTAAAGAGTCAAGATATAATTTTTTTTATTTATTAGTCCGCATTTTATTATGCATACAATTAATTCTTGACATAACATATTAGATTTCAAAACTAAAAGCTTTATTAAAGAAAGTGAGGTATTTATGAAAAAAATTGTATCATTAATTTTTATTGTTTTACTAACCGGGCTGTATGGTCAAAATGTCGGTCGTGTTGCTGGGAAAATAACATTTCAGGGGTCAAATGAACCGATTTCGAATGTTACAATACAAATAAAACAGATAAAAAAAGGTGTAACTTCCAGGGCAAATGGAACCTATATTTTAAGGGATTTGCCTGTTGGTAGGTATGAAGTCGAGTTTAGTTTGATTGGATTTCGCAAAAAAACTAAGCAAGTAGAAGTCAGAAATGATGAGACTACTGTGGTAAATACAGAGCTCAGTCGAAAAGCAATAGAGATCGAAGGCATGAAAGTTTCTGCAAATAGAGCTGTGGCAAGAGAAACTCCAGTATCTTTTACGAATATAACTGAAGAAACAATTAGAGATAAATATACTACTGGCGATATGCCGCAAATGCTGGATGATGTACCTGGTCTTTTTTCAACAACATCTGGAATGGGTGAGGCAGAGATAACTATGAGAGGTTTTGATGCTAATAAAATCCAGATATTGATAAATGGTATTCCGGTCAATGATCCTGAAAGTCAGGTTGTTTACTGGAGTAATTGGACTGGACTTTCTTCCAATGTAAAATCTGTTCAAGTGCAGAGAGGTGCTGGTGCTTCTTTATATGGTTCAGGTGCTTTTGGCGGTTCGGTAAATATTGAAACTATGGGATCAGAGAATAATTCCGAATTTACGATTCGATCCTCTTCCGGTTATTATACAACTGATGACAAATCTGCAACTTCAAATGGTGAAATGGAAAATTATGACCCTATTAACTACAATCTTATGTTCAAATATGCTTCAGGTTTGCTTTATAATGATAAATTTAAATTTGATATAACTATGGAAAGGAAAGCAGGAGACTACTATGTCCGTGGTACAGAATACGATGGTTGGTCATTTGGTGTAGAAGCAGAAAATCGATTGGGAAATCATGTTATAAATTCAAGTTTTATCGCAGCTCCTCAAAGTCATAACCAGGCGCGTTCTACTTACGATCCAGAACTCGGTAAATTCCTAGGGCGAGAATTCAATTTTACTAATCATAAATGGCAGGAAAACAGTTATTTCAAACCGCAATTATCTATACGAGATCGATGGTCTTTTTCACCTGATGCATATTTGATGACCAATATTTTTGCGACTAGCGGAAATGGTTACGGCAGTTATGCCAATAATATTGTTTTTAATGCTCGAACTGGTGAAATTTTGGAACAAGATTTACGTACAGCAGATCAGGAAAGAAAACTTTTTGGTCAATATGCTTATTATTTGTATAATCAGTTTGGTTACGAAACAGAAGGGCTTGAAGTATACCAAGATTCTATATACGGACAATGGATTGAGTTAGCAAATTTTGAGTGGGCAGGAGGAATAGCTGAAAATTTAAGTGCTATAGACAATCTTACTAATGACAGAGATCATACAAGTCGCAAATCTAGTTATAATAATCATAAACAATTGGGTCTTAATTCATATTTGGAAACAGATATCACTGAAAATTTAAATCTAATTGCGGGAATTGAAGGACGATATTGGATGGCGGATCATTATAAAGAAGGTTCTGATTTTCTGTATTATGACCCAACAGATCCGGATTCTGTTTCCAGTTTGGGTAATTACATGCGAGATTACGACTATTCATCCATTGTATTAAACACTTCAGGTTTTGCTAGATCAAAGATTAATATACCATTTGAGTCTGGCATTGAGAGTATCAATTTAATGTTAGATGGGCAATATGCAGTGTATTATTCCGAAGTTGATGAAAACTTGATTCGATATTATGACCCTATTGCAGATGAATTTCTTGATGAAGGATATTATATTTCGAAAAGTGATTCCGTTTCTGTTTGGCAACATCAACCAAATGGCGATTCAATACAAGTTTATGTTCCCAAATTCAATGAAGATGATTATAATCGTACATTTAATTTTTTCTCACCTAAATTTGGTATAAATGTAAATCTGGATGCAAATTGGAATGTTCTTGCAAACTATTCAATAGTTTACAAAGAACCACGTGTAAGAGATTGGTACGATAGAGATATAGGTACAAATGACATGGGGGGACCTGGTATAAAACAGGCAGATGCTTATGGAAATATCTTAGCTGAACTGGAACCAGAAAAATGTTCTACAATAGAAGGTGGACTTGGATTTAAAAATGACGCATTTAGATTTGATGCAACTTACTATTATGCCCATTACACAGATAAGATTGAAAGTGCAACAATAGGACAGGGTGATCAAACTAATAATGCTACTCTGAATGTAGGAGAAGCAACTCACCAGGGTTTAGAACTTGCCCTAAAAGGTAAGATCGGAAACTGGGATTACAACTCTTCAGCAACTTTTTCCAGAAATAGATGGGGAAAACTGAATGATAAGTATCAGACAATCTTCTATGAAAATGCTGAAGATGTTGAAGGTAAAGTCGTACCATTTTCTCCAGAAAAAATGGCTGCTGGTGGAATTGGATATACTTTCCATGAAGTACCGTTAAACGGGAAACTACGAATAGGATTGAATACGAAATGGTCGGATGATTATTATACTACTTATGATAATGTATATTGCAAACAATTGTTTTATTATGATGATGAAGGAAACTTTGTATCAATTGGAGAGCATGAATTTGTTGAAAACATAAATGGAACAGGTGGTTATGATTATAATGAAAGTACTGGAGAATATCAAGTCAATTTTTATGATGAAGGTGATTATGATAGAGAATGGGTATTGAGAAGTTCCAAACTGCCAGCTTTCTTTGAGCTAAATGGTTCTATCAGTTACGATTTCTATGTTGGGAATCATGAAGCTTCGATCAAATTAAATGTTAACAACATTACGAATAAAATGGATAACTATTCTAAAGCTTATATTGGCAGAGCTTATGGCATGACAATAATACAAGAAGATGGTAGTAAAGAAAATGTTGTGTTTGGGGAAGGTGCTTCTAATGGAGATGATGAGGGTAGTGGTTATTATCCTTACTTGAGTCCGTCTCCACTTTTGAATTTTTTCCTTACTTTAGAATATAAATTCTAAATCAACAAACAAAAAGAAGCCGGAAATTCCGGCTTCTTTTTTTGACAATAGCAACCTCTTTTTCTTCTGAATCCTAATGAGTTCTGCATAATTAATAAGAAACCGCTGAAGCGGTTATAAAAAAATGATTTAATTAAGAAAACCCACAGTTGAAACTGTGGGCTAACTCTCTGAAACATATTTTATTAGCCCACGAATTTATTCGTGGATATAATGATATTTGTGATGCTTAACCATTTTAATGGTTTTAAATTTTTCAATAGTTATGCAGAATTTATTCTGACTTTTCTGAGTCTTTCTCTTTAATTTCAATCACAAACCGGTTCCTGCCGCAAGTTGGATAGAACTCTTCGATATAATCTAAAACTGTTTTTTCAATATCCTCATTTTCTTCTATTGTCTCTTTAGAAAATGTAAGTGTAATAGTAATTTTTTGAAGAGTTAGCTGCAGATCGAATCCAGGTTTTTCTCCCAGAATATTCTGCAAATATTGAGGAAGGCTTTTTGATATCCCAATAATTGATTTGATTTTTTGGAGTAGTTTTACGATAAATGCGAAAATAGATATAAAAAACAAAAATCCAAATAATTTCTTTATTTTTCCTTTCATAGTTCCTCCCAAAATATATCAGGTTCCCGAAGTAAAACCCGGAAACCTGATAGAGAGTTAAGTTTTTGAATCCCTAAAATTACTTGAGTAGGATCATCTTCTTGGTGGAGGTGTAACGATCTCCGGCTTTCATTTTATAGAAATAGATTCCACTTGGAACAACGAAATTGTTTGCATCGGTACCATTCCAAACTACAGAATGATTTCCTACCGGCATAGCTTCATCCACAAGAGTATTTACTACTTCCCCTTTAACATTATATACAGTAAGACTTACATTTGAGTTTTCTACCAGATTAAATTGGATAGTTGTTTCAGGATTGAACGGATTGGGATAATTATCATTCAATACCGGAATAGCTTCAACGGTTGTTGGTTGAGTAAATACTTCTTCGATAAGATCGTCCGGTGTTCTGGGATTAATTGCAAACTCATCATAGCTGTAATCTACACAACCAATAATTCTTCCCCAAAACATATCTACTTCGATCACGATAGGTGGAACAACTTCATCTAAATAGAAGAAACCGTCATCTACCTGGCATTCACCTGAACCATCATCTATATACCATTCTCCGTAATCATTCTGTGTTTCTGTAACTGTAACACCGTCAACTTGAACTAAACAACCTTCATATTGTTCAGCTAATGCAGGAACAACTAGGTCTAGTGTAGTTACTTCAATTGGATCTGGTACGTCATTTCCCTGACTGAGAATATTTATTGTACAATATCCCAATTCGGTTAGACCATAATATTCCGTAACTGTACCAGTAACTTCTACTTCATCTCCAACCATTGGACCAGTTTCATAATCATAAACGTAAACTCCATGCCAAGGTCCACCACCGGGATCAGTCAAAAAGAATTTGTTATCTTGATTGTAATTTTCTCCGGTAACTATACCAGTTACAGTAACTTCTTCATCAACCATTGGTGATGGATAAGTTCCATCAGGTCCGGCTTCAGTTGTGTACTGAATGTCATAAATAGTTGTGGCAAAAACAGATGAAACCACAAAGATCACTACGGTAAATACAAATAATTTTTTCATAATTATTCCTCCTTTAAATTTATTTACTTTGAATTCATATAAAATGCTATTATATGATAATGTCAAGTTATAATTGTCCCTAATTAAATTCTTGACATGAAAGCAGATGTATCAAAGCTAACACAAATTCTAAAAAAATATTAACAATTAAGGAGCAGGAATGGCAAAAGATAAAAAAAATCTTTTCGATAAAACTCTTAAAGATCTTAAAAAAATCGCTAAAGATTTGGATCTGGATGATATTAATAAACTTAATAAAAATGATTTGATACACAAGATCTTTGAGGTGAAAGCTATGCAAGAAGGCTTAGCTTTTATCTCCGGATGTTTAGAGATAATGGATGATGGTTATGGTTTTATACGATTTATAAAGAATAATTATACCCACGGAAGAAGTGATGTCTATATGTCGAGTTCACAAATAAAACTCTTTAATTTAAAAAAAGGAAATATTGTGTCCGGTCCGGCAAGAGCACCTAAGGATGACGAAAAATATTTTGCATTGATAAGAGTCGATTCTGTAAATTATGAAAAGCCGACTAAAATCCGTGAAGCTACTAACTTTTCAAGACTTACTCCATATTATCCTGAAGAAAGATTAAAATTAGAGACCAAAAAGGATCTTATGTCGACAAGGATTGTAGATCTTTTTACACCGATTGGTAAAGGTCAGAGAGGGGTGATAGTTGCAGCACCCAGAACAGGAAAAACCGTTCTAATGCAAAATATTGCTAACGCAATTTTAACAAATCACAAAGAAACCTATGTAATTGTATTACTTGTAGATGAACGACCAGAAGAAGTAACCGAGATGAAGAAGATCTTAATTCCTGAGAATTCTGAGGTAGTCAGCTCTACCTTTGATGAGCAACCGCGTAACCATATTCAAGTAGCAGAAATGGTTATTGAAAAAGCAAAAAGAATGGTTGAACTAGGGAAGGATGTGGTTATTATGTTAGATAGTATCACGCGTCTTGCCCGAGCTTATAATATGGCTCAACCCTCTAGTGGAAGAGTGCTTTCCGGAGGTTTGGATGCTGGCTCTTTACACCGTCCAAAGAAATTTTTTGGATCAGCAAGAAATACTTTGGAATCAGGTAGCTTAACAATTATCGCAACTGCTCTTGTAGATACAGGAAGCAGAATGGATCAAGTTATTTTTGAGGAATTCAAAGGTACTGGTAATATGGAGCTTGTGCTCGATCGCTCTATCAGTGATCTGCGGATGTATCCTGCTGTGGATCTCGTAAAATCTGGAACACGACGTGAAGAATTATTACTTACTAAGGAAGAAGTTCAGAGAATGTTCGTTCTAAGGCAGTTCTTAAAAGGGATGAGTCCTCTTAAAGGTATTGAGATGCTCAAAAATAAGATGAAATCCACTAAGAATAATGCTGAATTCCTAAAGGTAATGAGTAAATAGAAACTATAAGTTTTAAATTTCTGTAGGTATCAAGATAATGGAGATCCTTTCACCAGCTGGTAATTTGGAAAAGTTGAAGTACGCAATAAAATATGGTGCTGATGCAGTGTATACAGCCGGAAAGGAATTTGGATTAAGAGCACAAAGCGCAAATCTTAATAATAACGAACTTAAAGAAGCGGTGAATTTTTGTCACAAAAATGACGTAAAAATTTATGTAACTGTTAATGTATTTGCCCATAATAGTGAAATAAATAAATTACCTTCGTACTTAGAATTTCTGGATTCAGTTGGTGTAGATGCATTGATAATTTCTGATCCAGGAGTTTTTGTATTAGCTAAAGAACATGCAAGCCAAATACCCATTCACATAAGTACACAAGCTAATGTAACATCCTGGAAATCAGCAGAATTTTGGAAGAAATTAGGAGCAAAAAGAATAATCTTAGCTCGTGAGTTAACAAAATTTGAGATCAGAGAGATAAAAAAGAAAGTTCCAGATCTGGAATTAGAGATTTTTGTGCATGGAGCTATGTGTATGTCTTATTCTGGAAGATGCTTATTGAGTTCTTTTTTAAACGGGCGAGATGCTAATAGGGGGAATTGTTCTCAACCATGCAGATGGGAATATCAATTGCAGGAGAAGAAGCGTCCTAATGAAAGTTTTCCTATTGAAGAGGATAAATTTGGAACATATATATTAAATTCAAAGGATCTGTGTTTACTTGATCAATTACCGGTTATATTAGATTATGATATCGACAGCATTAAGATCGAAGGGCGGATGAAAAGTTTGTATTATGTTGCCAATGTTACACGAACATATAAAAGTGCATTAGACGCGATAAAAACACGAAAAGATAAAGACAATCATAAACTTAGAGCCGAACTAGATAAAATCAGCCATCGAGTTTATACTGAAGGTTTTTTCCATAGATTTGAGGCAATAGATACTCAGAATCATTTATCATCTGCTTATATTAGAAACTATCAATTTATTGGTGAAATCGTTGAACAAAAAGAAAATTTTGTTTATATTGCTGTCAGGGCAAAATTTGAAATTGGAGATAAAATTGAGATAATTTTTCCAGATATTGCAGAAGATCTAATAGTACAAGTAGAAGAAATATTTGATGAAGATGATAATTTGATAAAATTTACAAAACCGAATACGATCGTTAAAATGTATATTGATAGCGATATACCAATTCACGGAATCGTTAGGATGAAAATAAAATGAAAAATGTTATTATTCTCATAATTATTATTAACACTTCATTCAACTTACTAGCTAATTTAGCTGATGAATATCAAGATCTTAGATCCAGCAGCAATGATCCATTAAAATCCTATCTAGATTTTGCTGAAGAGCATTCCAATGAGATCTATGGACAAAAAGCGTTTTTAGAGGCTGCTAAAATAGAAATTTTAAGGAGAAATTATAATGATGCGATAAAATATCTGAATGAAGTGCATAATTCGGCTCTGAAAGAAAAGTATTTTTGGTTAGCAAAAACATATTTAAAAATAGATAAATACCATAAATCGATTATGTCATCGCAAGTTTATATTACCGATTCAGATAATCGTAATAAAATAGAAATTGCTTATTTTCTAATTGCTGAGGCCTATATACAAGAAGAAATGTATAAAAGAGCCTTAAGAACATTGGAAACATTAAAAACTTCGAAATATATAAATAATAATATTCCATATCTTCATTTTAAAATCGGTAATTGTTATGAATTAATGGGAAGAACATCAGAAGCTTTGATGGCATATAAAAAATTAAAAGTAGATTTCCCATATACTCACTTAAGTTATTTAGCTGAAGATAGATTGATCGAAATAGCTGAAACTGAAAATTTACCTACAATAAAATCTCAGGCTGATATTCATAATGGACAGAGAAAACAGATTTCAAAATCTGCTAAAGGTGAAGATATGAAAATATATTTACAAATAGGTGCCTTTAATTCTGAACAAAATGCTAAATTACTCAACCTTAAAGTTGGGAATTATGGCTATGAAACAGTTATTTTCTCCAAGATTAAAAATAATACTAAATTTTATGTAGTTGCTGTTGGTCCTTTCGAAGATGATGCTAATTTGAAAAAAGCATCAAAGATCTTGAAAGAAAATAACTTGGCTTCCTTTGTTATTAAAAGATACTAATATGGCCGAAAAGAAAAAACTTACACCAATGTTAAAACAATTTGTCAATATCAAAGAAAAGCATCCAGACAAATTCATTTTATTCAGAATGGGTGATTTTTATGAAACATTCTTTGATGATGCAAAAAAAGCCGCCAAAATTTTAGGGATAACATTAACCGCTCGGGATAAAAAAGCTGAAAATCCAATTCCTTTAGCTGGGTTTCCATATCATGCATTAGATAACTATTTAGATAAACTTGTAAAACGAGGTGAAAAAGTAGTAATATGCGAACAGCTAGAAGATCCCAAAAAGGCAAAAGGTATTGTAAAAAGAGGGATTGTAGATATTATAACCCCGGGCTCTATCCTCGATGGAAAATTGATAAATCAATTCGATCATAATTTTTTAGCAGCAGTTTATTTACCAAAAAATAAAAAAGTATACGGTTTTTCAATAATAGATATTTCTACTGGTGATTTTCGCTTCACTGAAGTTAACGAGAAAATGTTATTGAATGAAATCCAAAGAAATAAACCTTCTGAAATCATTGTTGATAATGAAGCAAGTAAGAAATACATCTCAGAATTCAAAATGGATTATGAACCTACAATAACTATTTATGAAAGTTGGTTTTTTGATCATGATGAAGCAAAGAAAATACTAAAAAAACATTTTGGTACAACAACTTTAGAAGGGTTTGGGGCAAAAGACCGAAAAACCGGAACAACTGCTGCAGGAATTGCCCTAGGTTATGTAAAATCATTAAAGAATGGTGAATTAAAACATATAAGTAAGTTGCAGCACTATGCGATCAGTGATTTTATGCAATTAGATGAAATATCTAGAAGAAATCTTGAACTAAATAGATCGATACGTTACGGTACAGATTTTGGAACATTAGCTAAAAGTATTGATAAAACAAAAACTCCTATGGGTGCTCGCAAGTTAAATGATTGGATGCTGAATCCTTTGCTCAACAAACAAATGATAGAAAAACGCTCTGGAGCAGTGGAAGCTTTAATAGAGAAATTTTCATTTACAATTGAACTTCGAGAGATATTAAAATCAATTGGAGATCTTAGTCGAATAATTAGTAAGATAGGTTCACTTAGAGCTAATCCTAGAGATATGATCGCACTAATTAATTATCTGCAAACATCACCTTCAATATCAGAAATTTTAGATAAATTTGATGATGTATTATTAGATTCTCTGAAAGACCAAATTGAAGATTATACTAGTATTCAAAATTTGATAGATAGTGCCATTATAGAAGAAGCCCCGACCCAGATTACGGATGGTGGAGTTATAAAAGAAGGTTATAATGATGATTTAGATGATCTTAGGGAAGTTAGTAAAAATGGCAAGAGTTGGATTGCAAAACTTGAGAAAGAGGAAAAAGACAAAACTGGAATATCTTCATTGAAAGTAAGCTATAATAAAGTTTTTGGTTATTACATTGAAGTAACTAAAACGCATAAAGATAAAGTTCCAGAATATTACATTAGAAAGCAGACTTTAGTTAATTCCGAAAGATATATAAGCCCCAAGTTAAAAGAATATGAAGCAAAAGTTTTAGGTGCAGAAGAGAGGATCAAAAATCTTGAATATGAACTTTTTGTGGAGATCAGAAAGAAACTCTATGAAAAAGTTGAATTTATGCAGAAGTTTGTGGTAGTTGTAACAAAGCTGGATGTATTAAGTAATTTTGCTTTTATAGGTCATAATAGGAATTATACAAAACCTCAGTTTAATGATGAATTTGAATTGGAAATTAAGAATAGTAGACATCCGGTTATTGAATTGATCCTTGAGGATGAAGAATTTATCCCAAATGATGTGAATATGGACAATAAAAATAATTTGATAACTTTATTAACAGGTCCAAATATGGCAGGGAAGTCTACATACTTAAGACAAATCGGATTATTAGCGATCATGGCTCAAATGGGAAGTTTTATCCCTGCAGAATCAGCAAATATGCCAATATTTGATAAAGTTTTTACACGTGTGGGAGCTTCGGATAATTTAGCCATGGGGCAGAGTACCTTCTTGGTTGAGATGATCGAAACTGCAAACATCTTAAATTCTGCTACTCCACGCTCATTGATCTTACTTGATGAGATTGGAAGAGGAACTAGTACATTTGATGGGCTGAGTTTGGCTTGGGCAATTGTGGAACATATTCACAATAATTCCAACATTTCAGCTATGACACTATTTGCTACCCACTATCATGAACTTACCGAATTAGAAAATATCCTCACAAAAGTGAAAAATTATAATATCCTGGTCAAAGAATGGAATGATGAAATAATATTTCTGAGGAAAATTGAACGAGGGTGTGCAGATCAGAGCTATGGAATACAAGTAGCTCGTTTAGCCGGTGTTCCACAAAAAGTTATTAATAGAGCAAAACAGATATTACAGAATTTAGAGGAGCACGAACTTAGTCCGCAGGGACTTTCTGCTAATGCTAAAAAATCGCTAGTTACAAATGCATCTCAAATGGATATTTTTGATGCTATTATAGAAAAATCTGATAAAAAAGATAAAATTCTCCAGCAGATAAAAGAGTTAGATGTAAATAATCTAACTCCGATAGAAGCAATAAAAAAACTGTCAGAATTGCAAGATAAATTATGATACTTGTAAGTGCATGTTTAGCTGGGATAAATTGCCGTTATGATGGTAAAAATAATATTGAACAGAAGGTTGTAAAACTGGTTGAAGAAGGAAAAGCATTTCCAATCTGTCCTGAACAATTAGGTGGCTTACCTACTCCAAGATCTCCAGCAGAGATAAGTGGAAAAAAAGTAATTGATATAAATGGGAATGATGTGACTCAAAAATTTGTGAAGGGTGCTACAGAAACACTTAAGATTGCGGAATTACTAAATTGTAAAAAAGCAATTTTAAAACAAAATTCACCATCTTGTGGTTATGGACGAATTTATGATGGATCACATTCTGATAAAATAATAAGCGGTAATGGACTTACATCTGACATGTTAAGTAATCATAATATAACGATTTTAACTGAGGAAGATATCTAAAAAGTTACAATATCTGATAAACTTAAGAAATAGTAATAGTCCATTTCATCAGAATAATGACGTACAAATAAAAAAACCGAAGTTTGCACTTCGGTTTATTACTTTATTTATTTTTCTTTTTATGCCGATTCTTGCGGCTTCTTTTCTTACGTTTATGCTTTGATATTTTTTTACGTTTTCTTTTTTTTCCACTTGGCATATAAACCTTCCCTCTTTACTTAAGCATGTCTTGATTTGATTCGTTTACGTTTTCTTTGAATCCTCTGGAGAATTTAAATGTAGGAACAATTCTTTCCGGAACGATTACTTTTTCTTCAGTTTTGGGATTTCTTCCAATACGTTTTTTACGTTTCTTTAATTTAAAAGTTCCATATCCCCTTATCTCAATATGTTTACCATCTTTCATCGCATCTTTTACAGCTTCCAGAAAAGAGTCGACTGCAAGGGCAACATCCTTTCTTATAATTCCAGTGTCTTCAGAAACTACTTTTACTAAATCAGCTTTAGTCATAAAATTATCTCCTTTATTAATTTTCGCTGTTAACTTTGTTTAAAAATAGGTTTTACCTGTCAAGAACTTTCTTCGTAACCCTATCAAAATAAGAATGTTACAAGTTTTTGGATAAATTGCTCTAGAAATATTTAGCTCGAGTGAATTATTAACTTCTTTTATCCTACCTGAAAATCTGTTATGCTCAAAGCCGTTAATTATTCATTGACAGTAGAAAAGTAAAATATTTTTTGAATAAGTTTAGAAAGGAGTTATAAAGAAATATGAATGTTATTAAATTTGGTTTGATTGGTTGTGGTAGAATTTCTGTAAAACACTGTGAAGCAATAGAGAAGATCGATAATGCAAAGATCGTTACATGTGCGGATATTATAGAAAAACGTGCTTCAGAAACTTCGGAAAAGTTTAATATTAAAACTTATTACAAAGATTATAAGACAATGTTGGAAAATGAAGATATTGATTGTGTTCTGATTTGTACTCCAAGTGGGCTACATCCACAAATGGCTGTAGAAGCTGCAGATAGAAAAATCAATATTGTTACAGAAAAACCAATGGGAATTGATCTAAAATCTGCTGATGAAATGGTGCAAGCTTGTGATGAAAACGCTGTTGAATTATTTGTAGTAAAACAAAATCGTTTGAATCCTCCCATTCAACTGCTAAAGAAGGCAATTGATAAAAATAGATTTGGTAGGTTGTTCAGTGCAAATATCACAGTCCGTTGGACTAGACCACAAGAATATTATGATATGGCAAAATGGCGTGGTACTTGGGAGTTTGATGGTGGTGCTTTTATGAATCAAGCTTCACATTATTTTGATCTTATGCAATGGTTAATGGGTCCTGTTGATTCTGTGATGTCATTTACCGCGACTAATAATCATAAGATAGAAACTGAAGATCAAGGTGCTGGTATTATTCACTTTCGAAATGGTGCAATTGGAGTAGCGGATGTAACGATGAATACGTATCCAAAGAATTTAGAAGGCTCGATTACAATTATGGGTGAAAATGGAACTGTTAAGATTGGTGGGATTGCTGTAAATAAAGTAGTTCACTGGGAGTTTAAAGAGTATGATGATGATGATAAATTGATCGAGACATCGAATTCTGATCCAACCAGTGTTTATGGCTTCGGACACTTAGGATATTTACAGAATGTTGTAGATGTATTAAATGGACAGGATACTCCAAATACGGATGGACGCAGTGGAAGAAAATCATTGGAGCTTATTCTAGCATTATACAAGTCAGCTAAGATCGGTCAAAAAGTTGCATTACCATTGAAGATTTAAACGATAAAGGAGACTAATTTGTTAGTTCAAGAATATTTTAAATCTAGAAAAGAAATTCTCGAAGATGCTTTGGAAAAATATTTAGCTCCCTCTGATACTTATCCATCTGAGTTAAATAAGGCAATAAGATATAGTGTATTTAGTGATGGTAAGAGATTAAGACCGATTATCTTCTTTGCGACTTATGAGATGCTGATCGGTCGTAAGAACATTAGTCGTTTAAGACGATTATTACCAGCTGCTTGTGCATTGGAATTGGTTCATACTGCATCCTTGATACATGATGATCTACCTAGTGTAGATAACTCTGATGAACGGAGAGGAAAACCGAGTTGTCATGTAAAATTTGGAGAAGCTACAGCCATTTTAGCTGGGGATGCACTGATCACAAAATCGATAGAGATCTTAACCAAATTAAAAAATAAAAAAGAAGCTATCAAATCTATTGAGATATTAACAAGAGCAATTTCAACTCGTGGAATGATCGGTGGACAAGCTGTTGATATAATCTCAGCAAAAAAGAAAACGACTAAAAGTACATTGCGTTATATCCATTTGAAAAAAACAGGTTCTTTATTACAAGCAGCAACTGAATTAGCCTGTATGTTCCAAAAAGCAGAAAATAATTTGCGCATTACTTTGGGTAATTTTGCTCTTAACTTAGGGTTAGCTTATCAAATCGTTGATGATATTCTTGATGAAGTAGGTAGCTTTGAAGTTCTGGGAAGACAACCAGGAGGAGATTCGAAAAACAAGAAAGCGACTTATCCCTCTCTATTTGGTTTAGAAAAATCAAAGAAGAAAGCTGAAAAACTTTTAAGAGATTGTTATAATGCAGTCAAGAATATAAAAAACAATGAGATTTTACTAGAATATGTTAATATGATTAAAGAACGTTTACCATAAAAATGTCTTATTTGAGGATATTAAGACCATTAAATTGTCTCTTTGTTTTTGTAACAGTCCTTTGTGGCGCTTTCATCCAAGCATACACTTACAAAGTTTTCCCGGTTATTTTTTCTGCTATCTCCGCTATGCTGATCGCAGGTGCAGGATATGTCATTAATGATTATTTTGATTATCCAATTGATAAGATAAATAAACCATTTAGAGTACTGCCCAGCAAAAAGATCAGTTTGAAAAGAGCATATTTCTATGCAGTTGCCCTTTTTGTTTTAGGAATTGTATTCTCTTTTTTTACTTATAGAATTGAATGCGTAATTATAGCAATAATAAATACTTTTGTACTGTTTACTTACGCAAAAAAATACAAATTTACTCCACTGATTGGTAATTTACTTGTATCTTATGCGGCTGCAAGTACTTTTGTTTATGGAGGTTTGAGTAATCATAATTTGAAGAATAGTTTGATAATAGCCTTTTTTGCTTTTTTATATACTTTGATTAGAGAATTGGTAAAAGATTGTGAGGATATTGATGGAGATAACAAGTTTAATGCTAGAACATTAGCGATAGAAGTTGGCAAAAAAAAAACTATTTTAATTAGCATTATACCCGGTTTATTTATTTTTGCTTTCAACTATTATTTGTTCCTCTCTGGGAATTTCTCAAAGATAACATTTATCTTTATGAATTTGCTTGTAATTGTTCCTCTAATCTATTTTATAGTTACATTGTTAAAAAATATTAAAAAAAAAAATCTCTCACGAATTTCGAAGTTAATTAAGATTGATATGTTAATTTTATTAATAATTTTATGGTTTGGGAAGTAATATGAAAACTTATAGAAAACTAGTTTCATTAGCAAAGAAAAGAGCTAATTATTTTTGTTTGATCGATCCTGATAAAATGGATAAAAAAGAATCTGTTAAATTTGCTAAAAATTGCGAGAAGAATGGTGCTGACGGTATTTTAGTGGGTGGAAGCTTGATGATAAATAACAATTTTGAACCAAATTTAAAGATGATCAAAAAAAGCGTTAACATTCCTGTTCTTATTTTTCCTGGAATCTTTAATTTTGTTTCTCCTTATGCAGATGCGTTATTATTGCTCAGTGTCATTACAAGCAGGAATCCACAAATGTTGATCGGTGAACAAGTTCGTGCTGCCCCATTGATCAAACATTACGATTTGGAAGCAATTGGCACAGCATATATGTTGATCGAATCTGGTAATCATACATCTGTTAATTTTATGAGTGGAAGCATGCCATTACCAAGGAATAAAAATGATATTGCGGTTTCTCATGCTTTAGCTGGGCAATATCTGGGGATGAACCTTATCTATCTGGATGCAGGTAGCGGAGCAAAATATTCGGTAAGTAATAGTATGATTTCAGCTATCCGCAAAAATGTGTCATTACCAATTTTCTTAGGTGGTGGTATAAAAACTCCAGAAGAAGCAGCGCAAAAAGCTAGAGCTGGTGCGGACTTTATAGTAACAGGTAATATCCTGGAAGATAATAATGATCCTAAGTTGATTAAAGAATTTGCAGATGCAGTGCATCAAGTAAAACGTTGATGATTGATATTCATACACATATCCTGCCCAATATTGATGATGGTTCCAAAGATTTAAAGACATCGCTCAGACAATTGGAACTGATGAGAAAAAACGGAACTATGAAAGTAGTTTGCTCACCACATTTTCTTAGGAACACATTTCATAATACTGCCGATAAAATTGATAAAAAATTTAAGAAGTTACAAAATGCAGTAAATAAAGAAAATATCGATATCAAGCTTGTTAAAGGTGTGGAGTTATATTTGGATGATAAAGCATTGGAAACTATTCAAAGTGAAAGATTTTGTATTGAGAATACAGATTATATTCTAGTAGAAACATCTATGACACAGTTTCCTGCAGATCTTTATGAGATCCTTTATCAGCTGGTTAAGGCTGGGTACAAACCGATCATGGCACACCCGGAAAGATATGGCTCGATAATAAATGATAACGATCTGGCAGAAGATCTAATGTATAAAAATGTTTATTTGCAAATGAATGCAGGAAGTTTATTTGGACAATATGGGAAAAAAGTAAAAAAAACAGCCTGGAATTTATTAGAAAAAGGATATGTTCATTTCCTAGCCTCAGATAATCATTGCAATAATAATGAATATAATCTACAAAAGGCTTATGAAATTATTGCTGAATATATTGATGAATTTACTGCAAAATTATTAACCAAGGTTAATCCTGAAAAGATGTTGAAAAATGAGATAATTGATTACTTCTATCTTGATTCAATGGAAATAGAATATAAAAACATATTCCATAAATTTATCAGTAAAATAAAGAAAATCTTATGAAAAAAATTTTGATAACTGGTAGTAGTGGATTTATTGGTAGGAATGTAACAAAAAAGCTTGCTAAACAAAATTATGATATTACAGCGATCATTCGGCCGGAAACAGATTCAAATAGAATTCAAGGATTCGCTGATTCTATACGTTTTGAAGAGATCAATCTAGCACGAATAAATTCATTAAGAAATTTTCTTTCAAATAATTCTTTTGATTTAATATATCATATCGGGGCACTTCGGGGTGGAAGAAAATTTTCAAAACAGGATTTTTATACTACGAATGTAAAAGCCACAGAGCAGATAATTATTTCAGCTTTAAAAAATAATACTAAGCTTATATTTTGCTCTTCTGTGGGAATATTTGGAGCAATACCGTATCGATTACCAGCTGACAATAATACAAAACGGAAAGCAGATAATTATTATCATTACACAAAGATTCAAGCAGAGAAATTGATCCAAAAATATGTCAAGCAAGGACTGAATGCTGTAATCGTGCGTCCTTCAATTACTTATGGAACAGGTGATTACGGATTCCCCTATACATTAACAAAATTAATAGATAAAAAACTTTTGTTCTTATCAAAACAAAAGATAAAAATCCACCTTACAAATATTGATTTTCTTTCTGATGTGTTCACCCAGTTAGCGAAGTATCAAATAAGTTCAGGTAGATCTTATATTGTTGCAGATGCAAAACCAGTTGAGATCCACGAACTTGCAGATTTTATTAATAATGAAATTAATAATACTGATTATCCCAAATATAAGAATATCAACAGAAAATTTTTTCGTTTAGGAGAATCAATCTCAAGACTTCTTGGTAGTGAACTTTGGACTTCAAGATTTGAGCTCATATCAAGAGATTGGTTCTATAAGATAGATGATGTTCAAAACGATTTTGATCTTAAACTTCCAAATACAATTCCTGCTTTTAAGATCGTAACAAATTGGTACAAGAAGGAAGACAGATAAGTATGGCTATACCTATTATTCAGAATTGGAAAAATTACTTCAAAGATCCTGATGAAGGACTAGGCTCTTCTTACGAGAGAGTTATCCTCAATGGAAAATTAGTTCAGATCTGTAAATATTTTGAGGCAAAGAATATTTTGGAAGTTCCAAGTTTTGGATTCACAGGTGTCTCTGGTATCAATAGTATGGAACTTGCAAAAAGAGGATATGATGTGACTATTGTAGATCATGATAAAAATCGCCTAAAACAAATTAATGATCTTTGGGCGGATCTAGAGTATAAACTTATTTCGAAATTTATAATAGACTATTTTTTTCTACCTTTTGATAATAATGCGTTTGATCTAAGTTGGAATTTTTCTGCGCTATGGTTTACCAAAGATCTGGAAAAATTCTTAGCTGAACTATCTAGAGTTACAAAAAAGGTGATCTTTCTTTGCGTACCAAATAGATCCGGTTTAGGTTATTTAAGTCAAAAGTATTTTGGGAAAGATTATCTTAATAAAAATGTGTTTGAAGAAAATATAAAACCAAAAAATATAAAAAAGACGATGAAAAAATTGGATTGGCAATTGATTAGTTCGAACTTTATTGATTGTCCACCTTGGCCTGATATTGGTATGCCTAAGGAAAAATTTCTCAATAAGTTTGGTCTAAATTCAAGGCAAAAAGAAAAGAAAAGAAAATCGATTTCGATTTTAAAGTATTATCAGGGTGAGGATGAAAACTTTCCTGCAAAAATGATGAAATATTCATGGTTAGAGACTTATGCACCATCGTTCATCAAGTATTTTTGGGCTCATCACAAATATTTTTTATTTATACCAAAAGGAAAATGATAAATTTTTTGAGGTTATATTTATGAAGATTAAGTTTTTTTTAAAAGCATCTATCCCGTTCGGTATTATTTTGTTTTGCTTATATTTTTTTATTCCCTTTTTTAGAAGAGGCCAAACACTTACGCAAATTGTAATTAAGGTGATAGTTACTGCCGTAGTTTATGGTATAGTAATGTTACTAATTAGAAAGAAAAAAAATAATTCAGATGAAAATGAATAAAGATAAGATCAATTGGCTTTTAGGTATTTCTCTGGGAATAATATTTCTTATTGCCTGGATTCATATTGTAGATTGGCATGAATTTGTAAGTTATTTTGAAGAGTTCAGGCTAACTTATGTAGTATTTTTTTCTATATTTTATATCATAGCTTATTTTTTCCGTAGTTGGCGCTGGAAAATAATTATGAAACCGATCTTTAAGATGACTTTTTATGAGAGTTTTAGGCTTTTTATGACTGGTTTGATGGTTAATTATCTGATTCCAGTACGGGCTGGAGAACTTTCCAAATCGTTAATATTAAAGAATAAACATAATGTTCGAATATCTAAAAGTTTACCAACAGTTTTTCTTGATAAAATTACTGATCTTTTTCCGATAATAATTATCATGATATTGATCCCGCAGATTTCAATTCAGCTAAATGTTACTTTAAAGCTCATTATTAGTGCTCTCTTATTGATATTCTTGCTCTTTATAGGATTTTTATTCTTTGCTGTAAGTCATAAGAAAAAAGCAACTTCGTTTCTACATTCTCTTTTGAAAATATTACCTTCAAAATATAGACGAAAATTGGAAGATTTCTTTACAAATTTTGTTGAAGGTATGGGAATTATGCGGAACCGAATTGCAGACAATATCAAAGTATATCTACTTACAATTTTAGCTGTATTTTCTGAAGCAATTTATATTTATGCAGTATTTCATGCTTTTGGTTCAACTATTTCTTACCCCAAAATTTTATTTGGTTATACATTGATGAATCTTACGTACATACTACCAACACCACCTGCTCAAATAGGTTCTAACCAATTTATGTGGGTATTGATCTTTGGTTATGCTCTAGGAGCTAATGAAAATTTAACAAGTGCTGCTGTCACATTTTCGCATCTTCTAACTACGATCTGGATCTTTTTGATTGGGGTGATATCATTGATTACATTAAAACTGGATTTTTATGAAATAGTTAAATTAAAAAATAATGAGGTAATATGAAGAATATTGAAATTTTAGATACGTTATCAGAAACTAGAGGTAAAATCGAAAAGGAGATCAAGAAAGTTATTATTGGGCAAGATGAAATAGTGGAACAGGTTTTGATTGCACTATTTGCTGATGGTCATTGTCTCATCGAAGGAGTTCCCGGATTAGCTAAAACATTAATGATATCAGCTTTGGCCAAAATACTCAACATGAAATTCAGTAGAATTCAATTTACACCTGATCTAATGCCTTCTGATATTACCGGGACTGATATTTTGGCAGAAAACAAGGCAGATGGTAAAAGATACTTCGAATATATAAAAGGTCCTGTCTTTTCCAATATAATTTTAGCTGATGAGATCAATCGTACACCACCTAAAACTCAAGCAGCTTTGCTGCAAGCTATGCAAGAAAGAGAGGTGACTGCAGGGAATAATACCTATAAATTGGATAAACCATTCTTGGTTTTAGCTACACAAAATCCAATTGAACAAGAGGGAACTTATCCACTACCAGAAGCTCAATTAGATAGATTTATGTTTTACTTAAATATTAATTATCCCTCCCATGAGGAAGAGAAAGAAATAGTTAAGATAGATAAAAAAGCCTTTCATACATTACAACCTGTAATTGAGAAAAATTTAATTAATACTATACAAAAAACGATATCTGAAATACCGATAAGTGATCATGTGCTGGAGTTTGCTGTAAAACTTTCTAGAGCTACACGCCCTCAAGATCCACAATCCCCAGAATTTATAAAAAAATGGGTCAACTGGGGAGCTGGACCGCGAGCATCACAATTTCTTGCTATTGCTGCTAAAACTCGTGCTGCTCTTAATGGTAATCTTACACCTTCTATTGAAGATGTGAAGAAAGTAGCTGTGATCGTGTTACAGCATCGCATTATTGTTTCTTTTGCAGCTGAAACGGAGGGATTATCTTCTAAAAATATCATTGACAAACTTATATCAATATTAAATAAATAAAATATTTGCTATATCTCAAAATTTTAATATATTTTAGTTAATTAAATCAAGGAGTCAATATGAAAAATATCAAAGAGAAATACGCAGATTTAAGCTCAAAGATTTATAAAATGTGCAATAGAAAGCAACTCATAAGGAGACGATGTCTGAATTTAGGCAAAATGGAATGTAAAATGTTAGATTTCCTTCATTCTGTAGATAAGCCAATTTGCATGAATGAATTATCTAAAGAAATGGAAGTTTCAAATAGCAGAATCACCCGCATTATTGATGCGTTAGTTGCAAAAGAATATGTTTATAGATTTCCTTCTAAAGAAGATAGAAGAAGCTGGCTGGTTAATATTACAGATAGCGGTAGAGAAATGCATGAAATTGTAAGTAAAGATTTTTTAGATCTGCAAGCAAAACTGATCGCATCATTACCTGAACATAAAATAGAATCAATTCTAGAAGATTTAAATATTTATGTAAATGCGTATTTAAAAGCTATTAATGAGAGGGATAATGAGCAGTAAAACAGAAGTAAAATGGCTGGGTGATATGGCTTTTGATGTTGAATTGAACAATCATCATTTCACCATCGATGCTGACGAAAAAGTTGGAGGGCAAGATCAAGGACCACGTCCCAAAGGTCTTTTACTGAGTGGACTAGCTGGTTGTACAGGTATGGATGTAGTCTCTATTCTTAAAAAAATGAAAGTAAAGGATTACAAATTTACGATTGAAGTAGAGGGAAAATTAAAAAAGGAATTCCCAAAACCATATGAAAAAATTGTAACTCAATTTAATTTCAAAGGAAAAAATTTACCTAAGGAAAAGATCAAGAAAGCAGTAAAATTATCTGAGGAAAGATATTGTGGTGTTTCCGATATGCTTAAGAAAGCTGCTGAAATGAAAATCGAAATTAATATTAATGGAGAAAGAATATGAAAAAATTTGCAGTCGTACTTATAGTAACAATTGTGTCATTCTCAGTTGCATGTGGTCAAGATGAGGCTGTAAATAAAGAAAAGAATTCCCCAATAAATTGGTTAATCAATCTTGAAGAAGCTCAAGAGATAGCTGAGACCGAAAATAAGCATGTATTTATCCACTTTACTGGCTCTGACTGGTGTGGATGGTGTATGAAGCTTAAAGATGAAATATATTCAAAACAACCTTTCATAGATTATGTCTCAGAAAATCTTGTTATGGTAAAGATAGATTTTCCCAAAAAGATCAAGCAGTCTGAGGAGATAAAACAATACAATAGATCATTAGCTCAGAAATATCAAATTCGGGGATTTCCTACTGTACTACTATTAAATCCAAATGGGGAAATCATTGGTAAAACTGGTTACCAAAGAGGTGGTTCAGAGAAATATGTTGAACATTTAAAAGAATTCATAAACAAGGAGTAGTAAATGAGAAAGTTCTTTATTTTAGCAGTACTCACCATTAGTATTTGTTTGATAGCTATACCTGTAGAAGAGATGGAAAAAGTTGAGAATTTCAGAGTTAACAATCAATATGAACTTGAACTTGATGAATTACAGAAACTCAGTAGTGAATATCCGGATGATTTTGAACTTTATTGGAGAATGGCTAGAGCTAATTTTGATCTAGCAGATCAAAGTGAGGAAGAGGAGACGCAGAAAAAATTTTTCTATTCCGGATTTGAAGCAGCTAAAATTGCTCTTAAATTAAATCCTGAATCTGC
>LSCM01000020.1 GCA_001577185.1 Cloacimonetes bacterium TCS62
TTAAATTTTGATCAATCTAAATTAGCATATATCATACCTAAGATTTCTCAAAAACGGAAAAAAAAATTAGCAAAATATCTAAAGAAAAAGACAATCGCTATTAACCAAGTCCTAAAGAAAAATTTAGATTTCAATTCTGCTGTTGAATATCTTATATCCGGTTTTAAATTAAGCTGGGTAACAGATGATTTTTATTTTGCAGAAAGTCTAAGTGAAGAGGAAATTCAAATTTCAAACAATTTGATTGAGAGTAAATACTTGACAGAAGAATGGAACAAAAGAAAATAATAAAGATAAATTAAAAAGGCTAAAAAAAAATTGACACGATAATTCTAATTATTGTTTTTGTATGATGAAAAAATTCCGATATAGGGGGAATTAAGTAATGCAAAGAAAAATTCTAGTTCTTGTAATTTTATTAGTTCTTGTGCAGATAACTTTATTTGCTGGAACTACAGGTAAAATAGCTGGTAAGGTTACCGATGATGATGGGAATCCCGTTCCTTTTGCAAATGTGATTTTAGAAGGTACTGAAATTGGTGCACAGACTAAAGAAAATGGGACATACATTATTATAAATGTTGCACCTGGAACGTATAATCTTTTCTGTCGCCGAGGTGGTTACAAACCAAGAAAGATCACGGGTGTTGTTATCAATATGGACCTAACTACAATCCAAAATATTACAATTTCAAAAACAGCTGTGGAAATCGAAGACTTTGATGTATCTGAGGCTAGAGTAGAAATGGTTCAGGCAAGCAAAACGAATTCTGGTAGGACAATAAAAGCTGAAGATATTGAAGATATTTCTGTTGATGATTTGGAAGGTGTGATCGCTATTCAATCTGGTGTGACAATGACAGGTGGCGAGCTACATATTCGTGGTGGTAGATCTAATGAGGTTGTTTATACTGTTGACGGAATGTCTGTTTCAGACCCGGTCGATGGTGGTTCTGCTTTAACTGTTGATATGGATGCAGTTGCCTATACAGATGTTAAAACAGGTGGTTTTACAGCAGAATATGGTAATGCACAATCTGGTATTGTAAATATTAAAACCAAATCAGGAAGCCGAGAGTATAATGGTAAACTTGAATTGATAACGGATCATATTATTACTGATAAAAATAGTTCTAACCAAGATCAACTGAAATTTAATATTGGTGGTCCTGTGTTAACACCTTTAGTTTCATCCTTAAGAGATAAATTTACATTTTTCTTAAATGCTGCAGGAAGTTGGAGCGATACTCGTTATAAAGATCATTTTGTGAATGATCCTGTCGATGAGTTACAATATCTAGCTGTTGATGAATTTTCTTCATCCGATCCATATGCAGATCGTGAAGACTTTATCGGTTTTGATCTTGGTGAAAGAAATTCAAACCAATACAATGCAAATTTAAAAACTAAATACAAAATTAATGCTAAACAAAAATTGACCTTTGCTGCTCGTGGTGATAGAAGCATCTTCAAATCTTTTGCATATAGCTGGAAATATGCATTAGATCACTTTAATGCTGGAGAAACAACCCAACAACAGTTTGCTGGTACATATGATCATACTTTTAATCCACAAACAAACTTAAAGGTGAAAGCGAGTTATTATACTAAACAAATTCAGCAAGGTCCTGATGGAATTAGTAGAGATAAATTCTTCGTTAAAGATCCGAGTAATTTTGACCTATATGATTCTAATAATATATATGAATGTACAGGTATAAATTACTTAATTCCAGATCCTACCAATCCTACTGTTGGAGAAGATAGTATTTATGATTGGTTTATTACCTATGACGGTCATTCTGGTACAAATCCATTTGTTAAACCGGGATCTATCTCCGGATTTTATGCAGATGATGAAAATAGTATCTTCACTTTCAAGTCCGATCTTGAATATCAACTGAACCAGATACATGGTTTCAAAACTGGTGTTGAAATTACGCAGCATTATATTAAAAAGGATAGACTTAGTAATCCTTGGATAGTGAACGAAAATAGATATAATAGTTATTTAGATGAATATGGTACAATTGTAGATTCGGTACAAAGCGTTGTAGACTCAACCCAATACATATACGTTTACGATATAGATGATCTTTACAATGCTACAATTGCTGCAGCGGGAGAAAGAGATGGTTATGAGGCTTTCCCCTGGCAAGGAGCTTACTATCTCCAGGACAAAATGGAATGGGAAGGTATGATCGTGAATGCAGGTCTTCGTTTTGATTTTTGGTATTTAGGCGAGAAGTATAAAATTTTACAAGATGCTGGGGAATATGTTTGGGAAGATTTTGACGATAATGAAAAATTTCAAGCGATGATCTCTCCTAGATTAGGTGTTTCTCACCCTATCTCAGAAACAAGTGTAATGCACTTTGCCTATAATTATCAAAACCAATTACCTCAGATGCAGTATGTATTTACGACATCCAGGCCTGAGGATGCGATCACCAGTGCAAGTGCTGTAAATGTTGGTAATCCAAGCTTGGAACCACAGATCACAGTTACTTATGAGGTAGGACTTCAAAAGCAATTAAGTGAAGATTATGTAATGGATATTCAAGCATATTATAAAAATATTTATAACTATGTGAGTACGAGAAAAGTTTATGATCCTGTTGATGATAATGTATCTTGGTATGAATATTTTTCCAATGACTATGGTAGTGCTCGGGGAATAGATATTAACTTTGAGAAGAGACTATCGAATTTTATCATGGGTTCTACTTCCTACTCTTTAGCCTGGGCTAATGGAAACAATTCGGATACGGTCATCCAAGATGTCGCAACAAATTTAAGAGAATTCCCACTTGATTGGGATATGAGACATAATTACAGTTTCAACTTAACATTTAAAGTTTCAAAAGGTGAAGAATTCTATCTACCATTTACCGATTTTGCTTTACCTACGATCATCACAGATGATTTTTCTACAAACTTGTACTATAATATAGCAAGCGGAACACCCTATACACCAACGACACAAACTGGTACTACCTATGATACTAATAGTGATTTAAAGCCATATACTGAAAGTGCTAACTTAAAATTCACAAAGAAATTATCACTTAGCAAGAATCTGAAATTAAGAGCATATCTGAAAATCGATAATGTCTTTAATAGAAATAACGTGAATTGGGTTTATCCTATAACAGGTTCACCATATTATGATGGAGCTGATATCAGTGAGCCCAATAGTACATATATAGCAGATGAAGCTCAATATGTTCATGATCTTTATACAAAAAATCCAACTGCTATTGCCCAGGGAAGAACATTTACCATGGGATTTGCATTTAAATTTTAAAAAAATAAAGAAGATATAATAGGAGGAGATAAAAGATGAGGAAAAAATTTTTAACTATATTAATGCTAATTGTAATGGCCAATTTTATTTTCACTGCTATTGCTTATGCACAAGAAGAAACTTCAATGAACGAAACAATGGCTGCAGACACTTTAGAAAAAGCAGGGGAAGAAACAATTGAGGATGAACCTTTTGAAGAATCTCCACAAAGCAGCGGACTTGAAATGTTTGCACGTAAAATTGTTGGTAGTGGTTTAGTTGATCTTTTTATTCAAGGTGGTTTTGTAATGTACCCTCTTTTAATTTTAGTTATTTGGGGTATTGCAACTATCATTTGGAAATTGATATCATTAAGTTATGCCAAGATTAATGTGAAGAACTTTCTTGATACTGTAATTCCATTAGTGGAAGATAAAAAGTACAATGAGGCAATTAAGATCTGTGAAGAAACAAAAGGTCCAGTTGCTGTGATAATGCATATGGGTTTATTGAAAGCTGACCAAGGTGTAGAAGCTGTTGAAAAAGCGATTGAAAATGCTAGTATCCTTGAAATGGCTTATTTAGAAAAAGGTTTTATCCCGCTATCTACTACTATTAATCTCGCGCCAATGTTTGGTTTCTTTGGAACAATCGTTGGTATGATTAGAGCGTTTAGAGATATTGCTGCTGCTGGTGAAGTTGAACCGACTATTGTTGCTACCGGTATCCAAATTGCTCTTATTACTACTGCTGCTGGTTTGGCTGTTGCTATCCCAATGCAGTTTTTCAATAATATGTTTCTTGGTATGGTTGATGGTTTAGTAATGGATATGCAAAAAGGTTCAGAAAAATTGATCGAGACCCTTGTTGAAAATAAATAGGGGGATTTTATGATCAAAAGAAAAAGAAAAAATCTAGGTGGAATACCTACTGCATCTATGTCCGATGTAGCATTTCTTCTTCTTGTCTTTTTCCTATCAACAACGAAATTCGATATAAAAAAAGGTCTTGGATTGGTTTTACCTCCTGCTTCAAAAAAAGCAGATAAAAAGGTTAAACTCAAAGATGAGAATATTTTGAAAGTCTGGATAAATTCTGAGGGAAATATAACTTTAATTTCCGATGAATCGGAAGATGTCGTTTCCTTAGGTAATTTAGAATCGGAAGTTAGAAGAATTGTTCGAAAAAATCCGGATATGGTAGTTTCATTAAAGACCGATCGTAGAAGTAAATATAAATATATGGTTAGAGCTTTAGATAAACTGCAAGCTGCGGGTGCAGAAAAAATATCTCTATCTACTAACTAGGAATAGATTATGGCAAATATAAAAAAAACAAAGAAACCTGAAACAACTATACCAACTGCCTCTATGTCTGATATTGCTTTTTTGCTTTTACTCTTTTTCATGGTTTCAACCGTGTTTGTAAAAGAAAAAGGATTGAATGTTAATCTCCCTAAAGCTGGAGAAATTCAAAAGATTCCTAGGGATCAAGCTGCTACAATTTATGTAGATAGATATGGTACTATTTCAATAGATGACTTTGTTGTTACAATACCAGATGTTCAATGGGTAATGCAGAAGAAATTAGCAGAAAACTTCAATGTTATATCTTGTTTCAGAACAGATATGGAAACTAATTATGGGATTATGTCTGATATCATGAATCAATTAAGAGAAGCGAATGCTTTACGCGTCTCCTTTGAAGCAAAATTAAAGAGGTAAGTTAACATGCATAAAAAAATAGTAGATTGGAAAGATGTTGCTGATAGTTACTATGATAAAGCTGTAAGTTTAGCTATACTGATTTTATTATTTGCTTTTATCGTTTCTCCCAAAATTGAAGTAAAACCCTTCAAAAGGGAAGTTAAAGTAACTGAATCAATTGATATCCCACCAGAAATTAAAGAAAAAATCAAACCACCTGAAGAAACAGTTAAGCCTGTCGTAGAAATAGTTGTGGAAGATGATGTTAGCGGTGGTGATGATGAAGATATAGAAATTATTGATACGATCGAAAAAACGTCCTTAGATCCTTATGAAGAGGTTAAAACAAAAGTAATCGGTACTACATCAAAATTCGTTGTTTATGAAGATCCACCAGTACCAATTAGACAGATCCCACCAAAATATCCCGATTTTGCTAGAAATGCAGGGATTGAAGGTGCTGTGACACTTGAAGTAGAAGTGTTCGCTGATGGCTCAGTTGGCGCTATTGAAGTGAAAAAATCACTGATGAGTGGGCCTGGCGGGTTAGATGAAGCAGCAATTGATGCTGTAAAAACATGGGAATTTTCACCTGCAAAAAGTGGTGGAAAACCTATCGCAGTTTGGGTTACTTTCGATGTTAATTTTTCATTAGATTAAAAATCCTACGGGGGAAAATATATGAAAAAAGTTAATACAAAAATGCTGTTAATTGTTGTTGTATTATTATTAATTAGTAACATGGTCTATGCAAGATCGATGGTTCCTAATTCAGGCGATAAAAAATTTGATCTTGCAAAATACCACAATGTCGGAAATATCTGGCTACGTGTTAGTAACTACGGATTTTTTGGCTCTGGAGATGATATTCAACCACCTTGGCCTTCCTTGGAATATCCTGGGGGAAGTAGTATAGATTATTTATATCAAGGTGCATTATGGTTTGGAGCAAAAAAGAAAAGACGTGATTCATTTGGCAATCAACTTTATTGGGCAGTAGAAAATCCTACTTCTCAGAACGATGTTTTAGCAAAATATTTGGCGGATGGAAGTTTAAATCCAGAATGGACTCCTTCGATGGAAGAAGTAGTTGATACATTAACTACAGTTGGTTTTGATGGTGATTTGGATCTCTATGAATTCCTTCCAGCTTACAATCCCAAGGAAAATAATTTGTCACAGTATAGTACCTACAATATTAAAGATACGATCATGACCGCTTCGATAAGATCTCATAGACGTGCTATGGATGACGATGGGGATGGAAAGATCGACGAAGATCCAGTGGGCTATTCATTTCCGTTTAGAGAAGCCGAGGAATTACCAAGCCAATTTGCAGACTTTGGAGAAATGTGGTTGCATGAAATTGAACAACCCGAAGATTTTGGAGTAATTGAATCTTATCAATCAATTTGGTTCCCATTAGGATTTACTGATCTGAGTGATCAGTCTAATGAAAACTATAACTTTGCTGAAGTTAATGATGATGATTCAGATGGCTTAAGAGATGAAGACGGTTATCCTGTATCAGAACAGGATTTCATATCATTTTATTATGATTATAGCCCATTTGGAACAACCGGACAGCGAGATTATGGTGGTAGTGCTTCTGGTAATAGTCACGGGGAAAGTGAACAACTCAACATACGTGTTCGTCAAATGAGTTACCAATGGAGCTATGAATATATTAAAAATTTAGTTTATGTTGAATTTGATATTACTAATATGAATCCAGAGGATATTCTCTATGATTGTGCTATGGGTATTTATATGGATTCTGATGTAGGTCCACAGGCATTTGGACCGGATGAAAGATCTATGGATGATGTCAGTAGTTATGTTCCAGGTGAAGGTTTTGAATTTGCCTTTACTTATGATGCTGACCAAGATAATGGTTTGACCACTGGATATGTAGGATCACGTGTTTGTACACCGGATCCAGATCTTTTGGAATTTGCTTGTTGGTATTGGAATAGAGGACAAGGACCAGATGATGGGAATCCCCTGAATGTAAACGCCTCCCCTACTGCTAATCAAAAATATTGGTTGTTAACTAATAAAAATCCAGATGATAGCAAATACATTTCATTAAGAGATGAGCCAGAATCTCAAGTAGATGATCCGGCTGACACAAGATACTTATTTGCATTTTATGGAGATATGGAAGGATTAACTGATCCGAGTATTACTTCATGGAACCTTGATCCAGGAAAAACTATGAAAATTGTGATCGCAGTCTTTCCAGGTCAAAGCAAACAGCAATTGAAAACACAATCTACATGGGCTAAGCAGATATACGGCGAGGCACAAAATTTGGAAACAGTAATACTTCCTGACACATTTATTCATTATGAAGCTCCTGAACCTCCTGCTATTCCAAACGTTTTTGCTGAATTAAAAAATGACGGTAACCAAATTGATGTCTATTGGGATAATCGTTCTCAAATGGATAATGTTGATACAAAAACTATTTCTGATGAAGATATTGGTTGGCAAGATGTAAATCCTCTTCTTGATAGTTATGCACCGACAGCTGATACTTTGGGTATGCCTGAGCAATATTGGCCTAACAATTATGGGGTTAATAATCAAAATGCTTTAATTAACCCTTGGCGAGGTTTTAGATTACGACATGATTTTCAGGGTTATGCTGTTTGGGGTAGATCCGGAAGTGGTTCACAAGAATACTGGGTATTACAAAATAGATGGGATAAAGTAGATACAGACAGAGACTTAGCAGATTACATAGTCAATACTGGAACTGAAGAATATAAATATTATGGTGGTAGCGGAACAAAGTGGCAAGAAGATCGCGGGTTACCTTTATCTGCCATCGCAACTGAAGATGATACGGATTATTACAGATTTAATGAAATTTATGAACTGGTAAACTATGAAGTTGGTGACGAGATTTTTGGATATCCACTGTATGATGCTGAAAAATCATTAGAGAATGTCCCGGATGATATTGATGCATGGAGTTTTAATGAACAAGCACTATGGTTTAAAAATTCTCAAGTTACAGACGAAATCTATCTTAATCTTTTTGATGATAAATTGATTCCTTTAGCTGGTCATCTTGGTCAAAATTCTGTTATTAGTGGTGTAGAAGATGAAGATCATATCAAAGATAGACTTTCTAGGAGATATTATAAACATACTATCAATTATCCACCTAAAGGTATAGAGTATTATTTATCTGTTACTTCTTGGGATAGAGGTATTCCTAGTGTAGACCTCCAATCTCTAGAATCTGGAAGAGATGGAAATATGAAGATCTTCTTCCCTGGTCCTGCTGGTACTTCAAATATGGATAAAATTCATGTTGTTCCAAATCCTTATGTTGGACAGAGTGATTTTGATGGAAGAAGAAGTAATGATGAAAAAGGTGATAGAAGTAAACGATTATGGTTTGTGCAGATCCCGGAAAGATGTAAGATCAAAATATTTACTTTAGCTGGTGATCTGGTAGATCAAATTGATCATGATGGTGCTATGAATGAAGATATAATCTCAATTAGTAAGGCTGCATCTTCTGGTGTCGCTGCAAGTGGTTTAGCATCTTGGGATTTACTTTCAAGAAATAATCAAATAATCGCGCCGGGTGTTTATCTTTATTCAGTGAAAGATTTGGATAATGATGAAACTAAAGTCGGCAAATTCGTTATAATTAAGTAATAGGGGAGTAGATATGAAAAAATATATTGGCATTCTTTTAATTCTCGCTTTGTTACCAGGCTTATTATCAGCAGAAATTTTTGCCAAAGCTGGAACTGCTGGACTTCAATTTTTAAAAATTGGAATTGACGCACGTGCAATTGGCATGGGAGAAGCTTACACAGCAGTTACTGATGATATTTCTTCTGTTTATTGGAATCCGGCTGGTTTATCTCTAAAATCACAAGATCAAATTCTTTTCTCTCATACAGAGTGGCTTGCTAATATCAGATATGAGTACATTGCTGCTTCTAAAGTTACTGATTTTGGTAGTTTTGCTTTTAAAGGAGCATTACTTCATATGAATTGGATGGATGTTTGGGAAGAAGATAATCTTATAGAACCAACTGGAGAAAAATTCACGAATAGTGATTTAGCTCTTGGTCTAACTTATTCAAATGCCTTTACAGATAAATTTTCATTCGGCTTTTCTGCAAACTATTTAAGAGAAAGTCTCGATGAATATTCAGTAAACGGATTTTCTGCAGATCTCGGTTCCTTATATAATACTGGTTGGAAGAATGTTACAATTGGTATGGCAATGAGGAATTTTGGTCCAAATTTAAAATATGAATTGGATAATGATGGTGACGGTGATCTGGACGAAGATCCATTTGATCTTTTGGATAATGATGGAGACGGCTTAATTGATGAGGACAAAGAAGAAGTTGGTTTTAAAATTCCACTTACTTTTTCACTTGGAATTTCTGGAGATCTGTTAAGAGAAAATGGACAATCTTTGATTGCCTCAGCTCAAATAGATAACTGCGTTGATAGAAAAGAAACTTATAATGTTGGCTTGGAGTATGCGCTCAGCACTTTCAAATTAAGAACAGGATATCAATTTGGTTATGATGCTGCTTCTTTTTCATCAGGATTTGGATTTACAATTCCTGCTAGTTTCGCTATTATAAACTTAGATTATTCATACACTTATATGGGTGATCTAACTGAAAGTGCTTTTAAAACTCCGCATAGAATATCAATAAAAATGATGTATTAATTAATAAAAATCCTAAAGGAGGAAAAGATGAAAAGATTATTAATTTTGTTAGTATTGGCTTTAATGGTTGGCAGTCTGTTTGCAACAGATTTGATGCAATCGAGTAAAAAACAAGCCATTACCCGAGAAAATGTACTTGAAACAAGTAAAGTGAAAGTTTCAGCAACAACAAGAGAAGCACCAGAGTTTGAATTTGTGGTAGATCCTACTGGATTGGTCACAAATTATTATGATTACATGCCTGGTAGCTACAATAGTACGCCAGTACGTGTTCAGCCCGATGCTTTTGGTGGAGTTTATATGACATTCCATGCTAGAGAGACATCCGCTTCTACACGTCGTGAGTACTATGTTTATGTAGATGGTACTGGTACTGTAACTAATACTGGAACCATTGGTACTCAAGACCTTCACGAAGGATATAGTGGATTGGATATCGATCCAGAGACAGGTGATCCTATTGTGAGCTGGCACGTGAATTCCGATGATACAACACCGGATCTCGAATGTGTAGTAACATATGACTTATATCACTTAGGTGCACCGGGACTTTGGGTTGTTCCTTTTGATGTGATCACAGATGATCTTCCTTCACCAAACGGTACAAGTGATGAATTTATTTGGCCATATATCCATATCGGTCCATCACCTGAAGCAGGTAAAAGAAGAGTGTATCTGCAAACAAATAACGCTTATAGTGCAACTGATCCATCAGAGAACCCAATGATCGCTTATGCAGATTTTGATGTAAATGATTTCAACGTGCAGTCTACTTTAGATTGGACTTACATTACAATTCCAATTTTTGATAATTGGAATCAGAGTAACCCTGAATGGATTCGTCCTATGCATTCTTTTGATGTATCTAAGGTTGATGGCAGAGTAGCTTTCTTTGGTTACAACACAAATGATGAGCTTTATGTATGCTATAATGATAATTATGGTGAAGGTGATTGGACTTATGTAGCAGATGATGTTGCTTTCGATACTTGGAATCCGCAAAACCTTGATGGTAGCTATGTATTTGAAGATGAAGATGGAAATCCACAGCCACTTTACTGGGCACCGATCCATGCAGGCCATCAAACATCTGTTTTTATGGAAGGTTCAAACAAGATCCATATGGGTGGAACACTTGGTTTACAAGTAGTAGATAGTTATTATCCATATGAACTATTTCCTTACACATTCCAATATGATTTTGTAGCAGATGAATTTAGTTTCTGGGTACAAGATCCTACAATCAACGAGAATGCAGTAAATCCAAATTATGAATATTCACAAAATGAAGTTTATATCCCTTGGGATACAGATCTTGATGGTGAGGTTGATGAATATAATGATGACGGAGCTGCTCTCATGTTCAACGATTGGCCGATCTACTTCTGGGATAGTGGTGTAGGCTTCCACGAAAATCTCTTCAAGATGGCAGTAAATGATGAAAATAACTGGCTTGTTAATATTTGGTCAAATAGTATTAAGAGTAAATACTATAATGATTCTGGAGATGAAGACTATGTAGATTGGGCAAATATTGCAGAGCTTTACATCACAGTATCTTCAAATGGTGGTGATACTTGGTCAGAACCAATTATTATGAACGCAAAAACTGATGATGAGAATTTTGTATCTCAATTTGATGGTATGCATCCTGCTTATGTTTATTGTAGTGATAAGATAGAAGATATGGGTGATGATTGGGGTAAGGTACACTTAATGTTCCTCGATGATAA
>LSCM01000021.1 GCA_001577185.1 Cloacimonetes bacterium TCS62
CCCGCTATGCTCCACCATATTTTTTAAATATTAAGAAGTTAGTGGAATAAAAATTGCATAAATTTATAAAAAATCGAGAGGATGTTTCATGAAAAAATTAATCTATTTATTGTTTATTTTTACATTATTGGTCATGAGTTGTGCACAACCAAACGAGCCAGCAAGAAGTTTGGAGATAGAAAATTATATACAAACTAGTAGATATGCTATTGATATTGATGTAACAGAAAATAACATTTTTGTCGTAGAAGAAGATATGGGATTTTCAATTTATGATATTAATGGGAACATACAATTAAGCACGATAGATTCTGTAGCAGGTAATTCATTTGGTAATCCAAAGTTGATCAAAGCTTGCCAAGAGGGTGAGACAGCATTCTTTTATGATATATCTGCAAGTCCACCGTCGATCTATATTTACGATATCTCGAATGTGAATGAACCCATATGGGTTTCTAGTATTATTGGCAATACTGGAAGCATTGATTACATGAACACATATTTTGAAGAAGATACTGGCTCAGTAATTTATTGGGAAAATGATAATGAGATCACATATGGTTATTTTGATGAAGCATGGTATCCCACAAACAGTTATTCTTTGGATGGTTTGAATTCAAATGAATATATAGATGGTTTTGATTTTGGTGAAGATTTTGTTGTAATTGCGAGTAAACAAGCTGGGATCAAGGTATTCAAAGATGATCTTAGTGACATGATCTCAACTTTAGATCTACTTGGTGAAGCTCAGGATGTTAGCATGTATGAAGATTATGCTTATGTTTCTCTAAGACAAGAAGGTTTTGCGATCATTGATCTTTCAGATAAAACTACCCCTGAATTAATAAAAAAGAAAGAAGCCCCTGATTACCTATATACTGTAGATGTTGAAAATAAATACCTTGTATTTAGTTCTCATTCAGGTGGAGTGCTACTTTATGATATTTCAGATGAAACTAATCCAAATTTAATAGGCCGAGTTGAAAAAAATAAAATTGGCTATACTTACAAAGTTGTCCTAAAAAATGGTAAGATATATGCTTCTACAAGAAGAGGAATTTATATAATCAATATAAAATAGAAAAATTTTAGATAAAGTTTAAATGGTTTTATTCATAAATAACATAATAAGAACTTTTTAATCATATTTATAATAATATTAAAATTACGGAGGATTAATGAAGAGAATAATGACATTTGTTGCATTAATTATAAGTCTTTCTTTATTTGCTAAATGGGTTGACATTCCAGAGAATTCAGCTAAACAACTTATTTCGCATTCAGGAAAGTCAATAGATCAAATAAGAATAAATTTATCTCTGGATGGATACAATTTAGAGACTGTAACTAAAGAAGGTCGTACTTATCAAAAGATCACATATGAAAATGAAGGAAAATTTATTCAGGAAGGAATGCCTGAATTACCTAGATTTACACGTTTGATAGCAATTCCAGATGTTGGCGATGTTGAATATGAAATTATAAGTTCTACCTCAAAAACGATCTCAGATATCAATGTTTATCCAGCTCAAAAATTACAAATTGAAAGTGAACCATTTGATAACACATTCACAATTGATGAGAATTTCTACCATGGGAAAAGAGCATTTCCTAATAATTTAATAGAATTGGGAACACCGGCAATAATGAGAGATCTTCGAGTTGTTAAGCTCACAATTAATCCTTTTGTATTTGATCCAAGTAAAAAAGAGTTAACAATTATGAAAGATATTGAAGTTTTGGTTAAAACAACAGGAAAAAGTGGTTCCAATAAAAAGCTATCTCATAAAAAAAGATCTAAATATTTTGAATCAATTTATAATTCTTCGATCATAAATTATTCTATGATAAGCACGCGGACTGATGAATATCAAAATCCCTGTATACTCTATATTTATCCTGAAGATAATAATGTTTTTTCTGCCTTGGAATATCTTTCAGATTGGAAACATCAGAAGGGCTTTGATGTGGTTTTAGCAAGCACTGATCAAACAGGAACTTCTAGTAGTTCCATAAAAAACTATATCCAAAATGCTTATGACAATTGGCAGAATCCACCAATTTTCGTAACTCTTGTTGGCGATGCTAGTGGATCTTATTCAATACCAACTTTCTTTGAAACTTGGTCGGGTTATGGTGGTGAGGGAGATCATCCCTATAGTCAATTGGAAGGAAATGACATTTTAGCTGATATTATAATCGGTAGATTATCATTTTCCAATATTATAGAATTACAAACAATTGTAGCTAAGGTCTTAGGATATGAAAAAGATCCATTTATGGGATCTACCGACTGGTATGAAAGAACACTTTTGGTAGGTGATCCTAGTTCTTCAGGTCCATCATGTATTTACACAAAACAATTTATTAAGGAAATGATCGATTTTAAAACTCCTAATATTAGTTCAGTAGAGGTATATTACGGTAATTTTTCTAATCAGACAAATACTTGGTTAAATAACGGTGTAAGTTACTTTAATTATCGTGGTTGGCTGGGTATGAGTGGTTTTGGAACAGATGATATTTACAATTTAAATAATAATGCGAAGTTACCTTTTGCAGTTTTTCTTACATGTGGGACAGGTAGTTTTGCAAATGAAGAAAGCCGAAGTGAAGCATTTATACGAGCTGGATCACCTGCAAATCAAAAAGGAGCCATTGCTGCTATTGGTACTGCTACAACAGGAACTCATACAACTTTCAACAATTGTGTGGATACTGGAATTTTCTATGGGGTTTTTACCGATAAAATATTTAATCCGGGTGGAGCACTCATTAGAGGTAAATTACACTTATACACAAGTTTCCCGAATAATCCATCAAATAAAGTTAATATAAACTCCTACTGGAATAATTTAATGGGAGATCCTAGCGTAGAACTTTGGACGGGAATTCCTCAAAATATGAATGTGACTTATGACACATCGATTACATCTGGTACAAATTACTTAGAAATTGTTGTTGAAGATGATAATGGTTTCCCGATTGAAGATGCTTGGGTAACAGCTTTACAGGGTGAAGATGATATATTTGTAAGTGACCACACAGATTCGGAAGGTAATGTTTTTCTACCAATTGAAGTACAAAGTAATGAACAGATATCTATCACCGTTACAAAGCACAATTATAAACCTCATTTGGGTAGTATCGATATCACTCAACAAAATTTAGCATTAAATGCAAACTTGCTTCAAATAGATGATGATAATTCCGGGACTTCCAGTGGAAATAATGACGGTATAATTAATCCTGGAGAAAATATCGAGCTACGTGTTGGGATATTAAATTCTGGATCCCAAAGTGCTAGTTCTGTTTCAGCAACAATATCTACTGAGGATGATTTTGTTACTATCTCCGATAACACAGAAGATTTTGGAACAATTGCTGCCGGGAATACAGTATTCTGTAATGATGACTTTGATATTTCAATTAACCCAAATGTCTTAGGTGGTCATGAAATTCATTTGCTTTTAGATATCGAAGATGATAACGGTAATCAATGGCAAGATCACATAATAATTCCCATTGAAGGAATTAATCTCTACCCATCTGAATACTCTATTTTAGATGACCCGAATGGGATATTTGAACCTGGGGAAACAGTTGAAATGGTCATTACATTATTCAATACTGGGGCTGTGGATGCTCAGAATATTGAAGGTGTATTACATTGTGAAGATCCTAGTATCGATATGATCGATAGCTTAGCTGTTTTCGAAACTATTCTATCAGGTGATGAAGGCGATAACAATGCGGATAGATTTGAGGTTTCTGCAAGCTATGATGTGATCCCTGGCTCACAAAAAGTTTTTACTCTGGAGCTTACAAATTCAAATGGGTATGATAATGAAACGACATTTATAGTGGAAGTTGGGGAAGTCGCTGTAACTGATCCTCTTGGACCAGATAGTTATGGTTATTCATGCTACGACTCGGAAGATATTAATTATGAACATGCACCCGAGTACAATTGGTACGAAATTGATCCTGCCAATGGTGGAGAAGGAACTTCATTGAATCTCAATGACTCTGGTGATGAAGGCGATGTAGGAGATATATCACTTCCTTTTACACTTTACTTTTATGGATTTCAATATAATAATGCAACAGTTTGTTCTAACGGTTGGATTGCTCCGGGGGGAGCAACTCAAGCGTCATTTATGAATAGTGCTATTCCGGGCCCTCAAGGACCGTCTCCGATGATTGCTCCTTTTTGGGATGACCTTAGAACAAGCCCTGGTAATGTCTACTACTATTTTGATGAAGAGCAACATAGATTTATTATTCAATGGTCGGATATGCAGACCGATTATAGCAGTTCACCTGAGACTTTTCAAATGATAATCTGTGATCCAAATTACTATTCTACTCCAACAGGAGATTCGGAAATTATTTTCCAATATCAAGAAGTAAACAATAATAGTTATGGGAGTTATTCTGGATATTCTATAGAACATGGTCAATATGCTACAGTAGGATTGGAAGATCATACCTTTGCAGAAGGGTTACAATACACTTACAATAACTCTTATCCTGTGGCTGCAAAAGAGCTTGAGGATGGTCTTGCTCTCAAATTTACCACTGCCGGATCAGTTGTTTTAGACCCACCTGTAGCTGCTTTTAGCACTGATAGTTTTCAATTTACTTTACTGCAAAACGAAACAGAATCTGATGTGTTAGAAATTACAAATCTTGGGCAAGCAAATCTTCTTTATTCGGTAACAAAGGATTATGTTCGTTCAGATCAGGAAAGCAAAGGACATGGAGGTCCGGATAACTATGGTTATCAATGGTTCGATAGTGAAGAACCAAATGGTCCTGCTTACAACTGGAGAGATATTTCCAACTTAGGAACAGAAGTGACTTTTACACATAACGATATTGGAACAGATCTAATGCCTATAGGCTTTGATTTTTATTTTTATGGTAATAATTATAATGAATTTAGGATCAACCCCAATGGATGGATAGGTTTTGGTGATGATAATGAAGAGTGGAATAATCTCTCTTTGCCACATCCCGACGCTCCTCGACCAGCTATATTACCATTCTGGGACGATTTGGATCCTATACAAGGTGGAAATGTCTATTATTATAGCACTTCGGATAGTCTAATTGTATGGTTCGATGATATAATTCATTATCCCGGGAATTACAACGGGACTTATGATTTTCAGATAATTCTATATGAAACTGGTAGATTTATATTTCAATATAGAGATATGGAAGGAGATGTTGATTCATCCACTATAGGAATTCAAAATGAAGATGCAAGTGATGCTCTTCAAATAACTTATAATGGAAATTTTGTTCAGAATGAGTTTGCAGTTGAATTTATGAGGATCGTAGAATGGTTGGATATATCACAAAATATGGGTTTCATAGAAGCAGGAGCCACTGAGACGATTAATATTAATGTTGATGCCTTGGATCTAGATCTGGATGAATATCAGTGTAACCTGATTATTGACACAAATGATCCATCAATAGGGCAAGTTACAATACCAGTTATCATGAACGTTGTAGCAGATTATCCCATGATAGATATTTCAGAGGAATCAATAGATTTTGGTACTCAAATGATAGGAGACGAAACAATAGATACTCTTGTTGTCAGTAATTTAGGAACTGGTGAACTTGAAGTAACAGATATTACGAATTCGGTAGATGATTTTTCTCTGAATATTACTAATTTTACCCTACTAACTGGAGAATCTCAGGAGCTAGAAATTACTTTTGCACCTAGTAGTGAAGGTATTATTTCAGATACCTTGCATATTCACAGCAATGATCCGAATGATCCAGAGTTATTAGTAACTCTTAATGGAGTTGGAGAAGATTCTTCAAATGTAAACGAAGACCTTTTGCCGAGAGTTACAAATATTTATCAAAATTATCCAAATCCATTTAATCCTGTAACTACCATTACCTTCGACATTAAATCTGATGATTTGATTTTTTCTTCCATAGAAATATTTAATGTTAAGGGACAGAAGATTAGAACACTTGTTGAAGATCACTTCACAACAGGCACTTACCAGGTAATATGGGATGGTAAAGATAGGAACCATCAAAAAGTTTCTAGTGGTGTTTATTTTTACAAATTTAAATCTGGAAACTTTGGAAAAATAAAGAAAATGTTATTAATTAAATAAAAAATAAAAAGAGGTTACAATGAAAAAGAAGGTTATAAGTATATTGATTTTGATTATTTCTTTAAGTCTATTTGCACAAATTGAATGGGCAAATGAGAAAGCTATTAGACAAGGTGAAAATATTGAATGGTTCAGAACTTCTGCAACTATGAATGATGGAAGTATTGTATATGTATGGTCTGACACTCGTTTTGGTGATCGTGATGTTTGGGCACAAAGAATGGATTCAGAAGGAAATAAAGTTTGGGGGGAGGTTGCAACTCATGTGAACGGTGAGATAAATCGCCAGGAAGATCCTGTTGCAATTCGCACAACGGATGGCGGAGTAATTGTTGCTTGGGTAGATTTTCGTAACGAAGATTCCGGAGATGTATATGCCCAAAAAATTGATGATAGTGGAAATTTAGTTTGGGATACAGAAGGAGTTCCTTTATGCACTGCTACTGATATTCAAATTTCTTTGAATATAGTTCCAGATGAAGATGGTGGTGCTTATATTATCTGGATTGACAGTCGAAATACAGGTGGAACAGATATCTATGGAACTCATATCGAATCTGATGGAAGTATTGCAGATGGTTGGGATGATAACGGTAATTCAATTATCTCTGCAGAAGGTGCTCAAAATCAACATACATTCTGGCAAGATGGACTTGGAGGAGCTATATTAGTGTGGCATGATGATCGCGATCCGGATAATGAAAATATCTATATGCAGCGTATTATTGGAAATGGCGACTTGCTTTGGGCAGAAGGTGGAAGTATTCTATGTGATGCTGCTGGAGTGCAAAATAAACCGAAAATTACACCAGATGGTAGTGGAAATTTTATTGTTACTTGGAGAGATAAAAGAGATGATATTTTAGGTGATATTTATGCTCAAAGAATAGATCTGGATGGTAATCTTGTTTGGACTTCAGAAATAGTAGTTTATGCTGGAGAGGGAGTTCAAAGAAATCCTAGAATAAAGGAAGCTTCTGATGGTGGTGCTTTTATTGTTTGGGAAGACGGTAGAAATGAGTTAGCTCTGGAATATAAAGATATCTATATACAAAAACTATCTATATATGGAGATCTGGAATGGAATACAGATGGCGTGGAAATTGTAGTTGCTGATAATGATCAGATCAATCCTAGAAATGTTGGAGATTTCAATGGAGGTTGCTGGATAATCTGGGAGGATGGTCGTACAGAAAATCATCCATTTGGAGATATCTATACACAGCATGTAAATGCAAATGGAGAAATTCAACTTGAAACAAACGGGAAAGAGATCTGTGTTGAAACTGGATTCCAATTTTCTCCACTAGTTAAGAAATCTCAAAGTGAACAATTCCTGGTTTGGGGAGATAATAGAGATGGTTCTACGGGAATATATTTGCAAGTTCTTAACGACTCTGGAGAAATACAATTAGATCCTTCCGGGGAGATAATTTTTTATGGACTTTCAGGTAATGCCAAGGATCACACAATATTACCCAATATTGATAATCAAGTTATCTTATGGAAAGATTCTAGGAATGCAAGTATAGCTACTCAAATTTATTATCAGATCTTAAATAATGACGGATCATTTGGCCTTGTCGAAGATGGACAACCAATCACAACAATGACGAATTCTGATCAAGAGAATTATGATGCTGTTTTATTACCAGATAGTGATGAGATAGCTGTTTGTTGGGAGGAAAACCGAGATGGTTTTAAACAGATTTTTGCTCAAGCAGTAGATTCAGCAGGAAATTTCCTCTGGTCAGATTCTACTGGAATTGCTGCCCATTCTTCCTATGCTCAACAGGAAAAATCCAGCATCTCAGCCCTAGAAAATGGTGGGACAATAGAATATTACATCGGTTGGGAAGATTTCACAGATTTCTTAGATTCTGCTGTTTATGGACAGAAGATAGTAGATGGAAATCTTGCTTGGGGTGAAGATGGAGTAATAATTGCAGATCGTGATGGAAACGATGAATTAACTGATATTGTAGAAAATTATTATATTTGGCAAAGTGTAGAGTATGGAGCAGAAAACATTTTCTGTAAACGTGTGGACGAAGATGGAAATACAGCTACTGGTTGGGATGATACAGGACTGGAAGTTTGTGTTGAAGCAGGACTACAAAAAAATGCTCGTGGAATAATTGTTCCAGAAGGAATTTTGATCATTTGGGATGATTTTAGAAGCGGTTCTCAAGATGTTTATGGACAAGTAGTAACACCAGACGGCACAACTTTATGGGCCGATGGAGGAATGCCACTTGTTGATCCCGCTAATGATCAGGAAGTTAGCAATATGTTGTTCATAGACCAAGTTGGTTTATTCATGGTTTGGGAAGATTTTAGATCAGGTAATTATTATGATATTTATATGCAAAAATATGACCAAAATGGTGCATCTGTATGGCAGGAAGATGGAAACGAGGTTGTAGTAGATCCAACTAATAACCAACAAGCGCCATATCTTACTTCGAACGGTTCTGAATTTATGGTTTTTTGGGAAGACTATGTATCTGAAGACGAATCTAACCTGCTTGCTCAATATTTAGACAATAGTGGAAATCAAATATGGCCTGAAAACGGATTTCTCATTAGTAATGCAATAAGAAATCAGAATCTTCCAATGGCTGTTAACGATGGAGAATACTCCTATGTAATTTGGCAAGATACCCGCTCTAGTGGTAAAACTGATATCTATAATATTTATGCACAGAAGCTTAATTATGAGCCTGTTGGTATAGATAATAATATAATTAGCAATAATTACAATATTCTTAAGCAGAATTACCCAAATCCTTTTGACCTGTCAGATACCGGACGCAGTTCAATGACTACGATCAGTTTCGATCTTAAAAAAGAACTTTCGCAAAACGCCTCTATTGTAATCTATAACTTAAAAGGACAGGTTGTGAACAAACTGCAAATTGATGAGATGAGTTCTTCTGTAACATGGAATGCAAAAGATATAAATAAAAGATCAGTTGCATCAGGAATTTATTTTTATAGATTGGAAGACAAAGGATTTAAAAGTTCAACAAAAAAAATGGTCTTAATGAAATAAGAGGTGTCACTTATGAGAAAAGTATATGTAATATTGTTTTTAGCAGTTATTTTAACATTATCTGCACAAGTTGTATTAGACGAAAGATATCATACTTATCAGGAAATTTTAGATGAATTGGATTCTCTCCAAACTAATTATTCCGATATTGTAAAAGTAGAGCAGATTGGCACTACCTTAGGAGCTATACCATACCAAGATCCAATTCCAATTATGGCTATTAAACTATCAAATAATGCTAATGTTGATGAGGATGAACCTTCAATAATGTATGCAGGACAATGTCATGCAGAGGAAATTCTTGGCGTAGAAATTACAATGCATATGATCAACGATATTATTGAGAACAGGCAAATTCCTCCCTATAGTGTCTGGCTAGATAATTTAGAGATTTGGTTTGTACCTACATATAATCCTGAAGGATTACAAGTTGTTATGGACGGTTGGGATGTAACATTCAGAAAAAACAAGCGAGATAATAATTTAAATGGGATTTTTGATTATGCTCCTGTTTCAGGTGATGATATTGATGGAGTAGATCTTAACAGAAATTACGGTTTTAATTGGATACATGGTGATCCCTTTGGAGTAGAAGGACCCGAGGAATGGAATGATTATTATCGTGGGCCAGATGCTTTTTCCGAAGGAGGAACTCAGGCAATACGCGAATTAGCTGCTCAACAGCATTTTATTTACTCTATAAATTGGCATTCTTCCAGAACTGGGAATTATTCAGAAAAAGTAAAGTATCCATTCAATTGGAATGATGCAGGAAAGTATCCACCTGATTACAATTTGAGTGAAACGATAGGAGAAACGGTAGCAGATCTAATCGTAACTGAAGCAGGTACTGCAACTTATGAACCAGCTGCATCCCAGGGTCGAAAAGGACTTTCTCAAGATTGGTTCTATAAAGAACATGGAACGATCCAGTTATTGATAGAGTGTGGAACTCAAAATCTACAACCAAATAACGATCCACCCTTGTATTTAGTAGATGACACCTGTGAAAGGTGTAGTATTGGAGCTTACTGGTTACTTGATAGAGCACTTGGTTATAACGCCTCAGGAGCTATGTTAACTGGGCATGTTACAGATGCGAATACAGGCGAACCTTTAGTTGCAGAAATTATTGTAGAAGAAGTAAAAGCATCATATTTTACTCCACGAATGTCGGATGAATTATATGGTAGATTTTGGAGACCTTTAATGCCTGGTACATATTCGATAAGAGTAATAAAAAAAGGTTATGAAGAACATCTCATTGAAAACTTAGTGGTTAATAATTCACTTTGGTTAACGGAAAATGTTCAATTGCAACCTTTAGCTACTGTTGAAGTCTCTGGAACAGTTACAGCAAATGGCAATCCCACTGAAGCTACAATTATAGTTGAAAATGGAGAATATATACCTGCTGATATTATTTCTGTTACTAGCAGCGGCACTTTCAATTTTGAAAATTTTGAAGGTGAACATCAAATAACTACAATTTCAGATGGTTTTGTACCAACTACTCAACTAGTTGATTTGACTGCTGGTGTTTATGATCTGGATATAGATTTACAATCTTCTGTGGAAGTTTTAAACCAAGATTGGGAAACAGGCTTATCGAATTGGGATACTACCGGAGATTGGGCGATAACATCAAACTCTTATTCCGGAGATAACGCAGTTACAGACAGCCCGGAAGAATTTTATGACAATTCTACATCCGCTAGTATAACTTCTAATTCAATTAATCTTAATGGCGTTGGTGATGATGCAGTATTAACTTTTTGGCATAAATATCAAACTGAACATGATTTTGATTTCTGTCTTGTAGAATATTCTACAAATGGAAATGACTGGAATAGTTTAAGAGAGTTTTCAGGAAGAAATATGGAGTGGCATCAAGAATTAATCTTCATCCCGGATTTGGTTGATAATCACATTTATCTTAGGTTTACGGTCGATACAGATGAATCGATTGATGATCCGGGTTGGTGGATTGACGAAATAAAGATCCTTTCCTCTGTGGGAGCTTCCATTGAGGATGATGTTCTCCAAGATAATTTTAAACTTCATGGTAACTATCCTAACCC